>DATHKK010000733.1:0-2615 GCA_035489355.1 Candidatus Limnocylindria bacterium | reverse complement strand
AAACTGGTGCGCGAGATCGTGCTGTCGCGGACGTATCAACTTAGTTGGAGGGACGAGCTCCGCGAGTCTCCGTCCGATCGATCGGGGACCCGTGTAACTCGTCCCTCCGATGTTGATCCTGAAAATCGCCTCATCTCTCGTGCGAACCGCCGCCGTCTCGACGCTGAGTGCCTGCGCGACACGATGTTATTCGTGAGCGGACAATTGAAGGAAGAGCGCAGCGGATTGTCCTTCAAGCCTAGTCTCTCCGCCGATTACGGATTTGCTTTCAACGAGCCCCGCCGGAGCGTTTACGCGCCGGCCTTCCGCAATGCGCTGCCGGAAATGTTTGAGGCGTTCGACTTTGCCGATCCGAGCATGGTGACGGGCGTCCGCAACGTCAGCACTGTGGCGCCGCAAGCATTGTTCCTCATGAACCACCCGTTCGTGCGTGAGCAGGCGCAGTTCGCAGCGCGGCGACTCCTTGCGGAGAATTTGCCGAGTGACAACTCCAAAGTTCGGGGTGCTTACCTCCGCGTGCTCGGACGCCCACCCACATCCGGCGAAATGGCTCTCGCGGAAAAGCAACTCAACGCGGGTCGCGACCCGGCTGAAACATGGACAGATATTTTCCACGCCCTGTTTGCCTCGATGGACTTCCGTTACGTGAACTGAATTGAGGATGCGAATGCCACCGTCGAACAACCAGTTATTATGAATCCAAACCTTTTCACTCGCCGCCACGCCTTGAAGTCGATGGCGTGTGGCTTTGGTTATCTCGCCCTGGCCGGACTGTCGGCTGATCGCGCGTTCGGCATCACCGCCAATCCGCTTGCCCCGAAGACGCCGCACTTCAAGCCGCGCGCGAAGCGGGTCATTTTTATTTTCATGCAGGGCGGGCCGAGCCACGTGGACACGTTCGATTACAAGCCTCTGCTCGCCGAACAGAACGGCAAAATGATGAGCTTCGACGACGCGCGGAACATCGCGAACACCGGCGCGCGCGGCACGTCGCAGCGTGTGCTGAAATCGCCGTGGTCCTTCACGCGGCATGGACAGACCGGGCAATGGGTCTCGGAACTCTTTCCTGAAATGGCAAAGCACGTGGACGACTTGTGCTTCATTCATTCGATGCAGACCGAAGGCGTGGCGCACGGTCCCGCCACGCTGTTCCTGCACTGTGGCTCGACGAATTTCATCCGTCCCTCGATGGGATCATGGGTCACGTATGGTCTCGGCACTGAGAACGAGAACCTGCCCGGCTTCGTCGCGATTGCGCCGGCGAGCGGCAACGGCGGGCCGCGCAATTACGGTAACGCTTTTCTACCGCCAATTTTCCAGGGCACGGCGATTGGCAAAGCCGGCGCGCCTGCGAGCGAGTTGTTGATTCGCAACGTCGGCAACAAGTCCGCATCGCCTGCTGAGCAGCGCCGCCAATTCGAGTTGTTCCGCGAAATGAACGCCGAGCAGTTGAAGCGCAACCCGGGTGATGCGGAACTCGAAGCCGTGATCAACTCCTACGAAGTCGCCTGGCGGATGCAGAACAACGCCCCCGGCGTTATTGACCTCGCGAAGGAATCTCCGGCCACGCTTGCGATGTATGGCGTGGGCGAGAAAACCACGGACGGTTTCGGACGCCAATGTCTGATGGCGCGACGGCTTTGCGAAGCGGGTGTGCGATACGTGCAAATCAATTATGGCGACAACACGGCGAACCCCGCGTGGGATCAGCACTCGAATCTGCCGAAGCACGCCGATCACGCCCGCGCCGTGGACAAGCCTGTGGCCGGGCTGCTCGCCGATCTCAAGCAGCGCGGTTTGCTCGAAGACACCATCGTTTGGTGGGGCGGCGAATTCGGCCGCACGCCTTACGCGGAGAAAAATGGCACGGGCCGCGACCACAATCCCGGCGGCTTCACCGTGTGGCTTGCCGGTGGCGGCGTGAAGCCCGGCTTCGCGTTCGGCGCCACGGATGACTTCGGCCATCTCGCCGTGAAGGACAAAGTCCACATGCACGATCTGCACGCGACGATTCTCAATCAACTCGGCCTCGACCACGAGAAGCTCACGTATCGGTTTGATGGACGACCGTTCCGGTTGACGGATGTGAGTGGGCATGTGGTGAAAGAGATTCTCGGCTAAAGCTCCAAGCTCCAGAAAAACTCCTATGACCAAGCTCCAAATACATCGACGTGCTCATTTAGCGCTTACGCATCGTTCTCACGTCCCAGCGCCCATTGGTGTTTGGAGCTTGGTGTTTCTCTGGAGCGTGGTGCTTGGATCTTGGAGCTTCGCCGCCGATCTGCCTCTCGAACTCGACACCAGGGATTCGAAGCTCACCAAAGTCGTTCTCCTCGCGGGCGAACCTTCCGGCAAGCCCGGCCAGCATGAATACTTCGCCGATTGCGCGCTGATGTTCGGCTGGCTCAAGCAAACGCCCGGTGTCTGGCCTGTGCTTGCGCGTACGTGGCCGACGAATGAGGCAATCTTCGACGGCGCGAAATCCATCGTCGTGCTCATGGACGGCGGCACGAAGCATCCGCTCATCGAGGAAGCGCGTCGGAAAAAACTCGGTGAACTGGCGGACCAGGGGATTGGCATCGTCGCATTTCATCAAGCGGTGGATCTCCCGCCGG
>DATHKK010000732.1:0-2344 GCA_035489355.1 Candidatus Limnocylindria bacterium | reverse complement strand
GCAAGAGTTTCATGCTGGTCAGCGCGTTATTGCGATGCCGCGATTCCGGCAGAGATTCGAGAAAGGCGACGACCTCATCGATCGTGGCGTCGAGTAGGTCGGCGATGGACCAGGAACAGTAATCAGTAATTAGTGAATCAGTATTCAGTTTGGTGTTCGTGCGTGCGTTGCCCTTCAACTGATTACTGATTACTGCTTCACTGTTTACTTTCTCCAGCTCCAGCTTCACTTCGAGAATGTGCTCGCGATAACGGCGTCCGTTGCATTCCGGGCAAGTCACGAACACATCGCTCAGGAATTGCATTTCAATTTTCTCGAAACCCGCGCCGCGACATTTTTCGCACTGGCCCTGGCCGGAGTTGAAGCTGAAGGCGCTGGCGTTCAAGCCGCGCTGTTTCGCGGCTTCGGTCATCGCGTAGATTTCGCGAATCGGTTCGAACGCGCCGACATACACCGCTGGATTGGATCGAGGTGTGCGGCCAAGCGCCGATTGATCGACGAGCACAACTTCACCGATCGATTCGCAGCCGGAGAGAATCGCGGAAGGCGGAGCAGCGACTGACGTTTCACTTTCTTTCTCCGGCTCATCTGGCTCGGGCTGCGCTTCGCGTGTCGCGGTGGCTCCGAGCTTTTGCTGAAGCAAGGGAACGAGCACGTCGCGCGCAAGAGTGCTTTTGCCGGAACCGCTGACGCCCGTGAGACAAACGAAACGGTTCAACGGAATATCCACGCTCAGGTCTTTCAGGTTGTGGGCGTTGGCGCTCTCGATACGGAGCTTCGGTGTGCGTGCATTCACCGGGCGAGGATTGCGTGGTTCAATCTGTTTGCGACCGGAAAGATATTGGCCCGTCAGCGAATCTTCGTCCTTGAGCACGCCGGCGAAATCTCCGGTGTAAACAATTTGTCCGCCGCTTTCGCCGTGACCGGGACCAAGATCCACAATGTGATCGGCGGCACGCATCACGGCGGGTTCGTGCTCGACGACGACAACGGTGTTCCCGATGTCGCGCAACTCGCGCAGGATGCGGACAAGCCGCTCAGTGTCGCGCGCGTGCAGGCCGACACTCGGCTCGTCGAGGACGTAGAGCGTGTTGACGAGGCGCGTGCCGAGGCAGGTGGTGAGATTCACGCGCTCGGTTTCGCCGCCGGAGAGTGAACGCGTCGGGCGATCGAGCGTGAGATAGCCAAGGCCCACTTCGTTCAAATAATGGAGGCGGGCGCGGACTTCCTGAAGTGCGAAGCGGAGCGGATCATTGGCGGGCGGGGCTTCATTCGCGCAACGCACGCCGCTGTTCCAAAAATCTTTTCGTTCGGGCAATGCATCGTTCAGGGCCAGCGCGTTCCCAGAGCGAGACGCGGGGTAGGGCGCACTGTCCTCAGCGCGCCGGAGTGGCGTTGACTGATGACGCGGCCCGCGGGGGATGGCGCGCCCTGCCGCCAAGTCTTCAATGAAGGTCAGCGCATCGCGCACTGGCAGCAGATAAAAATCCGAGAGTGTGATGCCGTTCAATTTATAGAGCAGCGCCTCCGCCTGAAGCCGCTTGCCCTTGCACTCGGGACACGTCGTGTAGGCGCGGTAACGCGAGAGCAGCACGCGCACATGCATCTTGTAGGCCTTCGATTCAAGCCAGCGAAAGTAGCCCTTCACGCCGTACCATGCGCGCGGCCACTCGTGCTCTTCATCGCTGCCGTAATCGGGATCGCCTTCGATCACCATGCGCTGTTGCTCGGCGGAAAGCTTGGCGAATGGAACGTTCATGGGGATGCCGCGCGCCTTGGACGCGCGCGTAAGGTCGCGCTGCGATTCCAGCCCGTGCCCGACTTGCCACGGTTTCACCGCGCCGCCCGCGAGCGACTTGGAGCGATCGGGAATCGCGCGGTTGTAATCGATCGTGATCGTGCGCCCGAAACCTTTGCAACTCGGACACGCGCCCAATGGGTGATTGAAACTGAAGAGCGCGGGCGTTGGCTCGCGGTAATCGATGTCGCACGTGGCGCAGTGAAAACGATTGGAGAAGAATTTTGGATTTGCCGGCGCGCCGCGCGAAGTGATTTCAAAAATCGTCAGCTTGCCTTTGCCAAAATGAAAGGCTTGCTCGCACGCTTCGACGAAGCGCGAACGATTTTCCGCAGCGAGTTTCACCCGATCCTGAACGACGGTGAGTGACGAGCGGCGAATGGCGAATGACGAATGGGACGCTGCGTCGTCCACGTTGATAATTTGGCCGTTTACGAGCAGCCGGCGATAACCCTGCTTTCCGATAAGCGCCAGCGATTCGGTGATGGAGAGCTTCTCCGAGATGGGCAGATCGAACGTGATCAGCCATTCGACATTCGTCATTCG
>DATHKK010000731.1:0-3754 GCA_035489355.1 Candidatus Limnocylindria bacterium | reverse complement strand
ATTGTGAAGGAATGGAAGCGAGGCAATCCGCTCGCGGACGCAAAGACGATCTTCGAAGGAATGGTGGATGATGTGTCGGCCTCTGGCGTCGTCGTTCGCGATCACGGTCGCGTGTATGAATTCATGGAGCGCTCGCCCACCTTCTTCACGGATGAGATTTCCGTGCGGCGCGGTGACAAATGGGTCCGCATCGACAAGCCGGCGGACGCGGACCTACGGACGTTTCGCGATCATTTGCTGCTGAAGTTGCGCAGCGATTGGACTGTGGCGGGCACGACGCACCAGGCGGGCTCGCTCCTCGCGGCGGACTTCGATGCGTATCTCAAAGGCGAGCGGAAGCTCATCACCTTGTTCGAACCTTCCGAGCGCAAGTCGCTCGAATCCATCAGTGCCACGAAGAATTATTTGATTCTCACCGAGTTGGAGAATGTGCGCAGCCGTCCGTATTTGTTGCGACTCGATCGCGGCGAATGGAAGCGCACGGCGCTCGAAGTGCCGCCCTTCGGCAAGGCCGAGGTCAATGGCATCGACGCGAACGAGTCCGATGATTACTTGATGGTCATCGAGAATTTTCTCACGCCTTCGACTCTTTACTTCGGCACGGTCGGCCAGCCTGGACGCGAGAAGCTCAAGAACCTCCCGGCATTTTTCGAGGGGGAGGATCTCGAAATCCAGCAGTTCGACACGAAGTCGAAGGACGGCACGCGCGTGCCCTACTTCTTGATCGCTCGCAAAGGACTGAAGCTCGACGGATCGAACCCCACGCTGCTCTACGGCTATGGAGGGTTTAACATTTCCATGCTGCCGGGCTACACGCCATCCATCGGCGCGGGTTGGCTGGAGCGCGGCGGTGTTTACGTGCTGGCGAATATTCGCGGCGGCGGCGAGTTCGGTCCGCAATGGCATTACGCCGCGCGCAAAGAAAATCGCCAGCGCGCCTACGACGATTTCATCGCCATCGCCGAGGATCTGATCGCGCGCAAGGTCACTTCACCAAGACACCTCGGCATTCAAGGTGGCTCGAACGGAGGCTTGCTCATGGGCGTGATGCTGACGCAAAGGCCCGATCTCTTTGGCGCCGTCGTGTGCCAGGTGCCGCTGCTCGACATGCGGCGTTTCCACAAGCTGCTCGCGGGCGCGAGTTGGATGGATGAATACGGCGATCCTGATCAACCCGCCCAATGGTCTTACATCAGCAAGTTCTCGCCTTATCAGAATGTGAAGAAGGACGGAAAATATCCGCGCGTGCTGTTCACCACTTCGACGCGTGATGACCGCGTGCATCCCGGCCACGCGCGCAAAATGGTCGCGCGCATGAAAGAGCAGGGCCACGATGTGCTCTACTACGAAAACATCGAAGGCGGCCACGGCGGCGCAGCGAACAATAAACAGGCGGCTTACATGCGGGCCTTGGCGTATGCGTTTCTGTTGAAAGAGTTGAAGTAGCTGCGAGCGGGTCCGCTTTGCGCCGAGAACTTTACGCGCGCATCTTGCGCGCCTTGGTTCGCTGACCGTACCTCACGGCTTTCTGGGCCGCATCGGCTCCCGGCGAACCGCCCACGTCCTGTCCGGTGCTCCGCTTCAGTTCGCGCACTTGATCGCGGAGCAAAGCCGCCTTCTCGAACTCCAGATTGTTCGCGGCCTTCAACATGTCTTCTTCGATTTGGCGGATGGTTTCCACCACGTCGAAGTTGCCGGCGGCATCATTGAGCATTGCAGCGGCGTGCTTCTTCTCGACTTCGCGCGTGCTCAAGCTGTCCTCCAGCGCGCGCTTCGTGCTGCGCGGCGTGATGTTGTGTTCCTTGTTGTAAGCAATCTGCCGCTCGCATCGGTAATTCGAGATGGCGAGAAACTTCTGGATGCTCTGCGTCATCACGTCGGCGTAGAGGATTACAGTGCCGTTCAAGTGACGCGCGGCGCGGCCGGAGGTTTGAATCAGACTCGTGGCGCTGCGCAGGTAGCCTTCCTTGTCCGCGTCGAGAATCGCGACGAGCGAAACTTCAGGGAGGTCGAGTCCTTCGCGCAAAAGGTTGATGCCGACGAGCACGTCGAACTCGCCTTTGCGGAGCGCGCGCAAAATCTCTACGCGCTCAATCGCATCAATCTCGCTGTGCAGGTAACGCACGTTGATGCCGATGTCGCGCAGGTAATCCGTCAGTTCCTCCGCGGTGCGTTTGGTCAGCGTTGTGACCAGCACGCGTTCCTTGAGTTCGATGCGTTTGCGCGCTTCTTCCAAGAGGTCGTCAATTTGTCCTTTGAGCGGCTTCACCGTGATGGTCGGATCAATGAGACCAGTGGGACGAACAATTAGTTCCGCGACGCGCGGCTGCGACAAATTGATCTCCAACGCGGCGGGCGTCGCGCTCACGTAGATCGCCTGGCCCTGCATTCCTGAAAACTCGTCGAAGTTCAGCGGGCGATTGTCGAGCGCGCTGGGCAGTCGGAAACCGTGGCCGACCAAAACCTCTTTGCGCGAGCGGTCGCCGGCATACATTCCGCCAATCTGCGGCAGCGTCGCGTGCGACTCGTCGATGATGAGCAGGTAATCCTTGGGAAAGAAGTCGATCACGGTCGAGGGGCGCGAGCCGGGCGGACGATTCGCGATGTGCCGTGAATAATTCTCGATGCCGGAGCAGAAACCCATCTCCGTCATCATTTCGAGATCGTATTCCGTGCGCATTTTGATGCGCTGGGCTTCGAGCAACT
Source organism: Candidatus Limnocylindria bacterium (assembly GCA_035489355.1). Lineage (GTDB taxonomy): Bacteria > Verrucomicrobiota > Verrucomicrobiia > Limisphaerales > SIBH01 > JANNGC01. Next base: position 1,048 of record DATHKK010000731.1, on the reverse strand, counting down.
TTCCTTCCTTCTCGAACTCCGCGATGCGTCCGGTGAGTTCCTCGCGAATGGCCAGCGTGGCGCGCTTCATCTTGTCTGTCGGCGTCACGAACTGTTTTCCGGGATAGACCGCGGTGTAAGGGAGATCAGAAATTTTATCGCCTGTTAGCGGATCGAATTGCGTGAGCCGCTCGACGGTGTCGCCGAAGAATTCGATGCGCAAAGCATCTTCGCGATACGCGGGGCAAACCTCGACCGTGTCGCCGCGCACCCGGAAGTTGCCGCGCTCGAACGCGATGTCGTTACGCGAGTATTGCAGATCAATGAAGCGTGAGAGCAGTTGGTCGCGCGACAACTCCATGTTCACGTGCAGCGGAATCACCAGCGCCTCGTAATCCTCCTTGCTGCCGATGCCGTAGATGCACGACACGCTTGCCACCACCACGACATCGCGGCGCGAGAAGAGCGAACTCATCGTCGAGAGCCGCATTCGCTCGATCGCGTCGTTCACGCTCGAGTCTTTTTCGATGAATGTGTCCGTGCGCGGGATGTAGGCTTCTGGCTGATAGTAATCGAAATAACTAACAAAATAGTGGACTTCGCTGTCTGGAAAGTATGATTTGAATTCGCTATATAGTTGGGCGGCAAGCGTTTTATTATGCGCAAGGACAAGCGTCGGTACCTGGCGATTTTGAATAAGATTCGCCATGGTAAATGTCTTGCCTGACCCAGTGACGCCTAAAAGAGTTTGCTCGCGCTCGCCGCTTTCAAGGCCTTTAATAAGCTGCTCGATTGCTTTTGGCTGATCACCAGTCGGCTGGTATTTGGTTTGTAGACGGAATTCTTGACTCATTCCCTCTATTATACGCTAAAAAGCCTATCCCCAACCAGCACGCTTTGGACTGATCTGACTATCCGTGCCGTCATGTATGAAATCTGCATACTTTTTATCCAGTGCCTCAACGACGCGCGCCACAAGTTTTTTAGGGTCGGTGTCATAAATGATTTCTTTAGCACCCGGAGCTTCAATATGCTCAAGAAGCGTTGGAATATAATCCGCCAAGCCTCC
>DATHKK010000730.1:0-5100 GCA_035489355.1 Candidatus Limnocylindria bacterium | reverse complement strand
TTCTGACACAAACAGCCATGTCTTTGCCCAAGTCCCTGGCGCGTGTTGCTTGCCTACTTTTCGCGATCATCGCAGTGACCGGTTGTACGTCACACCGCGTTCCCGACAAAATGTCACTCACCCGAATCGGCTTTGGCTCTTGCATCAACACGCAAGCCCACCGGATGCTTGATCGCACACTTACATTGCCGTTCGAGTTGTTCATCCTGCTCGGAGACAACATTTACGCGGACACGATGAATTCCGCAGTGATGGCGGAGAAGTATCGCGCGCGGAAGGAGAGTGCGTTCTTTCGGGCGTTGCGAAGAAAGGCCCCGCTGCTCGCCACATGGGACGATCATGATTTTGGCGGCAACGACGCAGGAGCGAGCTACCTGATGAAGGCCGATTCGCAGAAACTGTTTTGCGACTTCATGGATGTGCCCGCCAATTCACCGCGCCGCCAGCGTGAAGGGATTTACGACGCTGCGGTTTTCGGCCCGCCGGGCCGGCGTGTGCAAGTCATCCTGCTCGATACCCGTTACTTTCGCAGCAATTTGGCGACGGGTGAGAATCATGTGGTTCCAAGCGGCGGCAAATACATTCCGCATCCTGACCCGAACGTGACGATGCTCGGGGCTGCACAATGGGCTTGGCTGGAGGAACAATTGCGCCTGCCGGCGGAGTTGCGCATCATCGCATCGAGCATCCAGTTCATCTCGGAATTCAGCGGCGGCGAAGCGTGGGCCAACCTGCCACGCGAAAAGCAGCGCATGCTCGACCTGCTAAAGAAGGCCCATGCGAACGGCGTCCTCTTCATCAGTGGCGACCGGCACTGGGCCGAACTCTCCCGCCTCGACCGCCCCGGCGATTATCCGCTTTACGATCTGACTTCGAGCGCGCTGACCGAGGAGCATAAACGCGGCACGCCAACACCGAACCGCTTCCGGGACGGCCCCACCTATCACGGCAACAACGTGGGCCTAATCAACATCGACTGGCAGGCGCGCGGGCCATCCGTGCTGTTGCAGTTGTTCGATGTGGATGGCGCCGTGCGAATTGAGAAGCGGATCGAGTTTTCGCGCTGATTTCCGATCGCACCCGGTCGCACGTCCCGCGCAGCATTATCTTCAGCGACACCCGGCGCGGCTCACTCTCGCGCTCGACGCGTTCCACTCGAAGAACCGTTCCCAATCCGCCGTGAGCGAGCCGACGCGGCGGTTCGTGCCGTTCGAGGCGACAAGGAGTGCGTTGAACCACAACAACGCCGGAATTTGCTGTTTGTACTGGTGTAACGCGCGGATTGGTCAGCGATAGTGGAGAGCGTGGTGCCTTCCTTCTTCGCTTCGATCACACCGAGCGACTTGCGATCGACCAGTAATAGATAATCACAGGGCCCCGTCTTGAGCGGGACTTCACGCAATGCGATGCCGCGCCCGGCCGAGAAATCCACGTTTTTGAAATCCTGAACGACCCAACCCGACGCGACGAGTTGCGCGTCAATCTGCTGGCGGGCTTTTTGTTCAGGGCTTTGCAGAGACATGGCCGTCAGTGGTGCGTAAGTGCAGAGTCTGAACGTCTGGAGAGAGGGGCGCAATTGCATTCAACTTGGAACGTTGCGCGTGGAACATGCAAAGGTCGTGGCGCTGGGGCGCATTTTTTGCCTGACACGCTTTCGGTGATTGTCCCGGTCAATTTTTGCGAAAGTCACCTGATAGCGGAGAACCTCACGGCTGATAGTCTGCGCGCGTCATTGATCGAAGACGGTTCGATTCCGAACCGAAGGAGGCTTGGAGAAATGACAGCGCGGCAGGTTTCTGAGGGGTTGTCTGCTGCTTTGAGAAACGCCGGGTGAGTTCCCACTCATCCGGCGTTTTTTTGTTCCCGGCAGATTCTTAACGAAGCCAAATGGTCTCCGGCCGGCAGTGAAGTGAGAATGGTGGACGGAGAACGGAGAACCAGGCAATCGTGGCCCACTGATCTCCGGTTGCCGTTGACGCTTTTTTGAACGGCAGGAAACGATTGAGTCGCGGACTACCAAAGAGAAACGGCGGGCGTTGGAATGGCACCAATCTCGTTCGGTGAAACTCCTCGCTGGTTGAGGTAGTTGCTTCCGGCCACAAAATTGTGGCCGCCGTTTTTATTGAGGAGTTTTGGAGCCAATGGTCGGGATTGAACCGACGACCTGCGGTTTACGAAACCGCATAGGCGAAAGAGTTGGAACCTGGCCAAGTTCTGGGCTGCGAAGAAAGGCAGTCCATGACGATCACGCAAATCCTCCTCGAACTCGCGCCGCACAAGGAGATGTCCCTTCGGACCTTGTACAGCCACGTCAGCGCGCTCAAAATTAAGCCCGTCGGGCAAGTTTCGCAGCGCCCTCAGCAGTATCCTGACGACACACCTCAGCGCATTCTCAAACGCCTCGGCAAGACGCCGAAGAAAGTCGGTGCGCGATGAAAGCCAAGAAAGTCGTGACGACCGAACACGTTGTGCATTTCTGGCGAGCGAAGCACTGGGGCGCGAACAGTTACAAAATCGAACACGTTTCCACGCGCACGCACTCCCTTTTGGAAGCTGCCAGAAAACTTCAGCCACTGCTAAAGGGACGCACGTTACAGAAATTGATTTACATCGGAGGTGCGCGATGAAGCTCTCCAACGAGAAAATCATTTGCAGCGACTGCGGCGCGGAGATGCCGGATGACCGCTACGCGCGCATGTACGGCCGCTGCGCCAAACACGCGGACGAGGAAAAGCCGGAGCCGCCGTTTAAGGACGTGCCCAAGCCGCTGCTGATGACGTGGGCGAATCGCGTGGGGCTGCTGGACTCCCAGGCGCGCACGTTGCGCGCGAACATCGTGAGCACGGCGGGCCAGCACTCGCCGCTCGCCTACGCCGCCGCGGATGTCGTCGGCGCCATCGCCGAACTCCAGATGCGTTTGGAAAAGGAGGCGCGATGACCGGCTACTACGAAACCGGGCCGGTGTTGTCGCGCGAAGTGAAGAAGGACGCCAAGCCGAAGCCGAAGGCGACAACAGAGAGCATTCTTGCGGCAATCTGCGCGGTGCGTTCGTTGCGCGAGAACACGAGCGACGCGGCCGTGTGTTTGTACGCCGCGCGCGAATTGTTCATGGCCGACGCGAGCGCGGCGAGCGTGGCGCAACTCAACCTGGCGCGGGCGCAGTTGGTGCGCTTGCGACGCACGCAAACGGCGGCACTTGAGAACATCGACGCCGCGATTGCATCAGCGAACGGAGGCGCGCGATGAAGGCCATCGAGCTGATGAGTGACGCGGAAGTGGACGCGGAAATTCTCGCGTGCTCGCCGCGGATGAACGACGCGCTTTACGACGCGCTCGAAGACGGTCTGCGTTTGCGCGCTGCCGTGCTCGGTTGGACGGGCGACCCGTTGCACCAACCTCCGCGCTCAGTGCTCGCGACGTTGCGCAGCGTTTTGAAATCGGGACGCGCCGAAGTGCATCACGACGCGTACGCAGCAAAGGAGGCGCGATGACAGCGGCGACCGAACAGAGCTACGTCTCCAAAATTATGGAGATGCAAACGCGGGCGCGAGAATGGTGTGCGCGCAACAGCGAGCGCGACGTGCGTGTGCAGTTCAACTTTGGGGCCGGAGTGATGGTGTGCGCGACAATCAAGGATGCGCTGAAAAATCATTTCGTCACTGCGAACGACGCGGGCTTGGAATTGATCAAGGCCGTCGAAGGACCAGACAACGGACTGAGTGTTCTAATGCTCCGCGCCGCGCTGGAAATGTGGGGTGCGAAGTGAGCCTCGCCGCGGACACGGCGAAGTCGGCGAGCAATTGGAATCTCGCGCTGACGCTCAACTGGTTCATCGGCGTGCTCGAAAAAAGTTCAGAGCGCGTCGCGCCGATTGTGGCGCTCGACATGATCCACGAACATCTGTCCTCGCTGGAGCGCGGACGGATTCAACTCATCAACGAAGAGCGCATCGCGCGCGAACTGCAAACCAGCAACACGCTCGCGGAGGTGCTCACGTGAACTCTTCACGCGCCGAATACTTTCCTCGCACCGGCGAGCACATCACGACGGCCAACGGCAACGGACACGCGATCATGAAAAAGAAACGCCGGTTCGACGCCGCGGCCTCGCGACATCAGGACGCGATTATCATTCCCTCCGACGTGAAGATGGAGGCGCTGGCGCTGGCGTGTGTCGCTTACGCGCTCTCCAGCTTCACGCCGGGCGAGGGCAAGGCGCTGCTCATCCAATTGCGGCCGGCACTCTTCTGGGATGCGCGCGCGAAGGTTGTGTTTGAGTCCATGACCATCCTGGCGATGGACCCAGGACATGAGTTGTCCTTGCCTTTGGTGGACAAATATATTCGCGACCACTTCCAGCAGGACAAAGCGGCTCTGTCCTCCTTCCTGCACGGCGAGTGCGCGCCGGAGAACGTGACGGGCGTGTGGGAGTTTCCGTTGTACCTCAAAGAGCTTCAAGCTCTCGCGCAAAAGCGCAAGCTGTTGGAAGCGAGTGAAGAGTTTCGCGCGATGGCGACACGCTCGGAAGTTTCCATCGAGGAAGCGCACACGCGCATTGCTGACCTGTTCGAGCGCACGAAGAGTTTCAACGCGCCGCCGATGATTCGGCTCGTGACGCCGGCAGAAGCGCGCGCCTACGTGCCGGACCCGGAGGATTTTCTTGTCGGCGATGGTTTGCTGATGCGCAACAGCTTCGCGGTTATCGGAGGCGAGCAAGGTTGCGGCAAATCGCGCCTGGCGACGACGCTCGCGGCGGCGGGCGCGCTGGGAAAAGGGAAGTGGATGGGCTACGCGGTGCGCAATCGTTTCCGCTCTCTCATCCTGCAAACGGAGAACAGCGGGCAGCGGCTCAAGAGCGAGTTTGACGACATCGGCAAGCACGCGGACGACTGGATCAAGTCATCGGCTGAGTTGAGCAACGGCCTCGCGTTCAACGACGCGGAGTTTCGGCGAGAAGTCACGCGCATCTTTGAGACGTGGCCGTTCAGCCTGCTCGTGATTGACCCGTGGAACGATCTGAGCGCGGACGAAGGGCAATCAGAATTCAAGATGGCGCTCGCGAACATCCGGCGCTGCTTCTACGGCAAGAAGATGCCGTGTG
>DATHKK010000729.1:0-4626 GCA_035489355.1 Candidatus Limnocylindria bacterium | reverse complement strand
CACGAGCAAATAGCCCCAGGCGAATACGTCCGGCAATACGTCGAGTGTGACTTCGTAGCCGGTCCACTTCGGCTTGTCGTGAATCTGTCGCGTGCGAGGATTCGGCGGCAGTTTCTTCGCTTCAATTTTCCCCATCGCATTGCGCCAGAAGAAGTCACGGTTCTTCTGCGCGTCGCCAAAAAACTCGTTGGTCTTGCTGAGATTCTTCCACACTCGTTCGTCGCGCGATTGCTCGGAGCGGCGAAACAAAGCCTGGGTGAACGCCTCCAGTTCACGCACGGTGCGTTCCTGGCGATTCGTAATCTCCTCCTGCGCAATGATGGGCGGCACGATCTTCGCACCCGCTTCAAAATGGATCGCGTTCGTCAGCCGCAGTCCAGTCGCCAGCAGCGCGAGAGATTTGCGCGATCCGAACTGCACTTTGGTTCCTTCGCTGCCGTGGACAAATTCGATGAACGAACTTTCGCGCGCGGATCGAGCAAGACTCACAGCACGCTCGAATTCGCTCTCAACCTCCGCGAACTCCGGCGTCGTGATTGCTCCGGGCGCCGCCCCATTGCGTCCACTCCGCGCCGTCGGCGGCCCGCTCACTTTCGGCGCTTCCGTGAACTCCACGATCAGCTTGCGTGGAGCGATTAACGCCGCGAGTTCCGCGTTGCCGAACTCCCGCACTGCGCCAAACACATTTCGATAGATCGGCTCCGCCCACAGTTGTTCGCGCGCGCCGAAATAACCGCTCACGACCGTCGCCCCGACGCGCGCGTCGAGCACCGCCGTGTGCAGCGCGATCAAGCCGCCTTCGCCGTAGCCGATCAGTCCGATGCGATCGCGGTCCGGCGCGTTCGTGTTGAAGCTTTGGAGCGCATCGATCCCGGCGAGCATTTTTTGCACTTCGTAGCCAATGACGTGGCGGCCCATTTCGTAAGCTTGCCGGTAAATCCATTCGCGATGCGGCTGGTTGGTGAAGCGCTTCATCCGCGGATTGCCGGAGAACGTGTCCTCGCGGCTAACCAGCATCGGCACGAGCACGCGCCATCGGCTGGCCGCCAGATGTCGCGCGAACTGCGATTCAGCCGGAAGGCCCGCGCGCAGACCGGCAATCGTTTCCGGCAACTGATCCGCATCTGGAATCGCGATGGCGGAAGCGATGGGCATGATTGGTTTTTCTTTCGCGTCGATCGGTTCGAGCAGCAGTCCTTCGCCGAAGACCCCCTCGAACACTGGCCAGCGGACGCGATAGGCAGCGAACCCGTGCTGGCCAGCGACGCGAGAGATTTCCGCGCCTTGCTCGTGCTCACCCAGGAACTGCAAGCGTGGTTGGGAAATTCTCTCATCCACCGCGCCGATCATTTCGCGCAGTCGAGCGCGCATTTTTTCTTTGGAGGACTCGTCCGCCTTCGCCAGGTCCGCGCGGTTCGTCGCGGCGCGTTCCGTTTCACGCATGAGCCAGCGATCAATCCCTTCCACCATCTGCGCCGAAAGATCGCCGGTGACAGTGAGAGGCTTTGTGTTCGGCAAATGGGTTACGTCCTGCGCGGCGCTCAGGTACGCGAGGGCGGTGATGAGCATCACGAATCGAAAGGCCGTAGCGGTGCGCATGAAAATAGTTTGGCGAGCGCAAGGAACGTGTCGAGCGAAAGCTGGATTGGTGAGCGCGCATCTCAAGGATGTGTTACCAAAGCCATTGATGGTGGGGCGCGTCGCTCCACGCCCCACCTTTCACGTTGTCGCGGTGGCTACCGTTTCTGCCGCATCAAACGGTCGAGACTCTCTCGCGCAATCGCGTCCTCGGGATTGAGGCGCAAGGCCTCGCGCAAGTGCGTTTCGGCGGTGAGCCAGTCGCCTTCATTCATCGACACGAGCCCGAGGTTGCCATGGGCTTTGAAATTTTCGGGATTGAGCCGCAACGCCGTCTCGAACGCGGCTCTCGCGCCAGCCGAATCATTTTTCATGCGGCACACGACCCCGAGCAAATAGTGCGGCTCGTCATTCGTGGGGTCGAGACGCGTCGCCACTTTCAGATGTGGCACCGCTTCGTCAGCACGCCCCAGAACAAAAAGCGTTTTGCCAAGCTGGCTGAAAGCCTTGCCATCCTTGGGTTCGGCAGCAATGCGTTGCTGATAAACCTGCACCATTTTCTGCAGGGCGGCCGCGTCGTGATCACGCGCCAGCATCGCGAGCTCAGATCGGTTGCGCGGCACGACTTGCAGCCACAACTCGCCCATTTCGTCGGTCGTTTGCCAGCCGGTCCGTACGCGTTTCGGCGGATGATTCGGATTGCGCGCATTGTTCGTCGAGTTGTCGTAAGAAAACTGCATCGTGAGCGCCGTGCCTTTTGGGAGGAAGACGGGCGACGCGTAGCGATAATCTCCCTGCCAGTTGAAGTCCCATTGGTGAATGTGCAGCAAAGTTTTCGTCGAGCCATTCGGCAGCGCGGCCTCGGCCCGCATCTCCTTCGCGAGATAATGCGCGTGCGGGAAGACGGCCACGGCATCGACGTCCGCCGGCAAAACGTAGCGATCGCTGATGACGTAATTCGTGACGCCGGGCGCGATGTCAATCGCCGGCCAGTCGAACACCAGTTTGAACGACGCTCTCGTCGGCGGCGTGGCGCTGAAATAAAATCCGACCGACGACTGCACCGTTTCGGGCTTGCCTGTCGGCTGCACGTGCAGTTGCAAGACGAGATCCGAGTTTGGCTCCAGCGTCCACGCGAATTCCTCGGGCAACAGGTAAGGCAACTTGCCCGGCTGCCAGTTGAGGAAATGACCGCCGGGATTTTCGGCGCTCTCCGGCAAATTCATGCCCGCGAACCCGGGGCCGGCTTCATGATCATCTCTTCGCCGCGACTGGCGGGTGCGATCGATTTTCATCGCGGCGTGATGCACCACCTTCCAGTTGCCCGGCTGAAACTCGACGGCTTTCACGTAACGGCGCGTGGCCGAGGGAATTGGAATTACAAAATTGCGATAAACGTCCGAGCCGGACGCTTCAAGGAGATACGCCTCGCTCATGCGAACGATGAGGTCAGGCTCGCCGAGTTGCCATCCTTCCGTCCATTTCGGCGGCGGGGGCAGGTCCGCGGGATTTCCCTCGGCGGCGCCTTCCGCGATCCATTGTTGGATCAGCCCCACTTCGTCCGCGTTCGGCACACGCTCCTCGATGAAGCCACAGCAACCCGGTTCGGGCAGCCACGGCGGCATGATGCGTTCTCGCGTGACGACGCCGATTTGTTTCGCCCGTTTCGCCGCGTCGGCGTAGCTGAGCAAACTGAACGGCGCGGATTGGCCGGGCCGATGACACGTCGCGCAATGCTGGAGGAAAATCGGCGCGATGTGTTTGTTGAACGTGACGGTCCTCGGCGGGCGCGAAACGTAAGTGAGAGAGCGCGAAGGGTTCTCGTTCCTGGCCGGCCTCGTAACCACGTACGCGGCGGTCCCGAGTGATACGAGAATCAGCAGTCCGATCCAAGGAGCGAACTTCGACCGCGCCAGTCGTGCTTTCGAGGGATGCTTCTTCCGCTTTTTCATGGCACGGCGTTGATTTCAGCACGGAGTTTGCGGCGGCGCAGCGGAGCGTTCAAGGGAGGAAAGGAGATGGACGAATCGGATCGTTAATCGAGTGCGTTCGGAAAACCACTCCCCACGCCAAGTCCGCCAAGGACGCAAAGGCGCGAGGGTTGTTTCATGCCTTGGCGGACTTGGCGTGAGGCATTCAGGAAACGGAAAAAAAGAGACCGGGATGTCTCCCGGTCTCTCGTTTGATTCACTCTGAAGCAAACCTCTTACGGACTGATCAGCCGGTAGAACCGAGCGCCCGGATCCACCTGCCCGCGGATTTCGCCGCCAGTAAAGGCGGTGGAATGAATGTTCAGGTACCAGAGACCATTCCTAAGATCCTGGATTTGGGCGGCGATATTCTTTCCACCGTATTTGTTGTCTGTGAGTGGCACCAAGCCACTGATCGTTCCCGAAGTAGTGCCGGTGGTAATCGTAGCCAGGTCGTATGCCACACCCGCGGGGACTCCGCGCGCGCCGGGCGCGTGGAAATGAATGTTGTTCCGATTCGCCGACAGTCCGGTGTAGGTGCCATCGACGACCAGCACGTTGTTGGAGAGAGTCACTGTGACCACGCCCGTGCCCGTCCTACCCCCGATTGGATCCGCCTCCTGCACGGCATCCGGGAGCGAGTTGAATTCATTCGACGGAGTCACGGTGTAAGTGGTCGCTCCGCCCGTGTTGATATCGGTCCAGATGATTGGCGGCGTCAAACTGGCCGTGTACTGCAGCCGCGCACCCGCATCCCACGAGAACGTGAGCGTGCCGCCGCTTTGGCTGAGTCTTAACGTCGGCCCGGTTGGAGTAGTGCCCACGGTCACTGTAGCCACAGAACTGGTGGCTTGCGCCGCAGGAACGGAAACGAGGGCGCGATATTGTGAGCCGCTGTCTGGCGCTCCGAGAGTGGGCGTAGTATAAGCAGGGCCAGTCGCGCCAGCGATATTGACGAAGTTGCCGCTTACCAGTTTTTGCCACTGATAATTTACGGGCGTGGGCCCGTTGGCCGTGGTCCCCGAGGCGCCCACTTGCAGCGTCGTGTTGGTGCCGGGGGCAATGGTCACACTAGCCG
>DATHKK010000728.1:0-5443 GCA_035489355.1 Candidatus Limnocylindria bacterium | reverse complement strand
GAGATTTATCAAAAAGTATGCGCGCGAAGTTCAAATTGATCTTCACTTTGTTGACGCTGCCACTGCCGTGGTTCGTGCGCCGCATGCTGCTGCAATGGTTCTGCGGTTATCGTTTGCACTCGACGAGTCGCATCGGCCTATCGCTGATTTATCCTGACGAGCTCGTGATGGAGGAACATTCCAGCATCGGTCATCTGACCGTTTGCAAAGGTCTCAAGCGCTTGCATCTCGGCGCACACGCCTCGATCGGACGCGGCAATTGGATCACCGGCTTTCCCGCGGAGAACAAAACGTTTTTCGCTCACCAGAAGGATCGCGTGCCCGAGTTGGTCATCGGTCCGCAATCCGCCATCACGCACCGGCACATCATTGATTGCACGTCCGCGGTCCACATCGGCGCTTTTACGACGGTGGCTGGCTTTCGATCGCAAATCCTCACGCACAGCATCGAACTGATGGACTGCCGGCAATCCTCCGCGCCGGTGACGATTGGCGATTACTGTTTCATCGGCACCGATTGCGTGCTGCTCGGCGGCAGCGTGCTGCCTTCGTATTCCGCGCTGGGTGCCAAGTCATTGCTGAACAAGGCTCACACGGAAACGCATTGCCTCTATGCCGGTGTTCCCGCCCGAGCGATCAAATCTTTGGAGCCGGAGATGAAGTACTTCCAACGCGAAGTGGGTTTCGTGAACTGACGAGCGATGCGCATTCTACACACCATTCGATCCGCGAATCCCGAAGGCGGCGGCGTCATCGAGACGGTCAAACAATTTTCCTGCGCGCTCGAAGCTCAGGGCCATGACGTGACGATCGCTTCGCTCGACGCGCCGGGTGATGAATGGGTGAAGGCTTGTCCGCATCACGTCGAAGCGCTGGGTCCGGGCCGCAACAACTATGGTTCATCGACTCGCTTCGTCCCCTGGCTGCAAGCGAACGCTCGTTCCTTTGATGCCGTGGTCGTGAATGGTTTATGGCAGTTCCAGAGTTTCGGAGTTTGGAAAGCCTTGCGGCCCACGCGACAACCCTATTTCGTGTTTCCGCACGGCATGCTCGATCCGTGGTTCAAGCGCACCTATCCACTGAAGCACGCGAAGAAATGGCTCTACTGGCCGTGGGCCGAGTATCGAGCGCTGCGCGACGCGCGCGCGGTGCTCTTCACGTGCGAACAGGAACGACGGCTCGCGCGAGAATCGTTCTGGCTCTATCGCTGCCATGAACAAGTGGTGCCCCTGGGCATTGCCCCACCCGACGGCGATCGTGATGCGCAACGAGAACAATTTCTGAATCATTTCCCGCAATGTCGTGGCCAGCGCATCGTCCTGTTCCTCGGACGCCTTCACGAAAAGAAAGGCTGCGAATTATTGGTTCGCGCTTTCGCTGCGACCGCTTCCACTGATCCAAACCTGCGGCTCGTCATGGCCGGGCCGGAGCAGCAGGACGCCGCTCCCTGGCGTGAACTAGCTGCGCAGCTCGGTGTAGCGGAGCAAATCGTTTGGACGGGAATGCTCGCGGGCGAACTGAAATGGGGCGCGCTGCACGCAGCGGAAGTTTTCGCGTTGCCGTCGCACCAGGAGAATTTCGGCCTCGCGGTCGTGGAAGCCTTGGCGTGCGGCCTGCCGGTGTTGATCTCCCGCGAAGTAAATATCTGGCGCGAAGTCGTGGAGAGCGGCGCCGGCTTCGCGGAGGAAGATTCCGTTGCCGGAACAACAGCGCTCCTTCGGCAATGGCTCGCGCTGACGCCCGACGAGCGAGAGCAGATGGGCGTGGTCGCTCGGCGTGCCTTTGTCGAACAGTTCGAGATTCACCGCGCTACGGAACGTTTGCTGTCCGTTATAGAGAACAAGGAAGTCTCTCCCCCACGCGTGACACTCGCGCCCGCTTTCCAACCGGAAGCATTGGAGAAAATCTCATGAAAGTTCCCGTATCGATTCTCATTCCCATTAGGAACGAAGCGTCCAATTTGCCGCGCTGCCTCGCTTCCGTGGCCTGGGCCGACGAAGTCTTCGTCGTCGATTCGCTCAGCACTGACGGCTCCCAGCGTATCGCTGAGGATCTCGGGGCGACTGTCGTTCAGTTCCAGTTCAACGGCACGTGGCCCAAGAAAAAGAACTGGGCCTTGGAGAATCTGACCTTCAGGCATGAGTGGGTTTTCATTCTGGATGCGGATGAAGTATTGCCGTCCGAAGCCAAACAGGAATTTGCCGCTATCGTCACAGATAAAAGCGAGACGACCGCCGGTCACTGGATCAATCGCCGTTTCATGTTCATGGGCCGATGGCTCCAGCACGCCTACTATCCGAACTGGAACCTGCGTCTCTTCAAGCATCGCCTCGGCCGCTACGAAAAGCTCACCGACGTGAACACCGCCAGCGGCGACAACGAAGTTCACGAGCATGTCATCGTGACTGGCTTAACCGCTCGCTTGAAGTGTGAGATGGACCATTATGCGTTTCCGTCCGTCGATGTGTTCGTCGAGAAACACAACCGCTACTCCAACTGGGAAGCGCGGGTGGCGCTGGACCGTTTTTTGCACAGCAGCAATCAGGCACTTCAGAGCGGCGCAGTCAGTTGGCGGCGGAAGCTGAAGCAAGTTTCACAACGCCTGCCGTTCCGGCCGCTCCTGCGATTTCTTTACGTCTATGTGTGGCAGCACGGTTTTCTGGATGGATGGGAGGGCTACTACTTCGCGCGCCTGCATGCTTTCTACGAATTCCTGAGCGTGGCAAAAACCTACGAACTCAAAAAACAATCCAACCCGTTTGCGTCCAATGAACTGCCACATCGGCCCGCAGCGAAAGCGCCGGGAGCCAACGATCCGCCGAAGCGAACCCGAGCAGGACGGACGGGCCATCTCGCGTCGCTGGCGGTCGAACAAGGAAGGAGCAATCTGTGAAATCCACGAAAATTCTGAGCGCGCTCGCGTTCATCATATTGCTGGCCATGATTCTTTTTCTGACGTTCCGCCCCTCGACAAATGTCAGCACGTTGTCATGGATGCCGCAGCGTTGGGGCTTGTGGCTGGATGAGCATGACGAGTTCCGCCACTGCATCGGCTTCGCTGTGTTCGCGGGCGCAGGTTTCCTGCTGAACTTCGATGCTTTGCTCAATCGCTCCGGCTCACGCTTTGTGCGGAGGTTTCGCTCCAGCCGCAATCGCACGGGCCGGCTCGGCGCTTTTCTCGTTTTGGTTTACGTATTGGAACTGGCCCAACTCGCGGTGCCGAAGAGGGACTTTGATTGGCTCGACATCGTGAACGGCTGGGCCGGCGTGCTTCTCGCATGGGGAATCTGGTTTGCTTTCAAAACTCGCGAACGGAGACAGCGCCGTCGCGCGCACGAGCGCCGCCACGAGGCCATCAACATTTCGAGTGTGCGCTTTCGCTGACGAGAACCGCATGAAAATAAACGTCTGGGGGATCAACTACGCACCGGAGATGACCGGCATCGCCCCCTGCAACACGGCGCTCTGCGAACACCTGCACACGCATGGCCACGATGTGCGCATGGTCACATCGTTCGCGTATTATCCCTCGTGGTTGAAAGCGACTGAAGATCGAGGGCGCGCCTTTCGCACCGACGAAGTGCGTGGAGTGCGTGTGCATCGTTGCTGGCATTACGTGCCGCGCCGCGCGAACGCACTCAAGCGCATCGTTCATGAAGCCACGTTCGTCGCGACCTCTTTTTTTCGCCAACTGACTCTGCCCGCGCCTGACGCTTACGTCGTCGTTTCGCCGCCGCTCTTGCTCGGCGCGGCAGCGTGGTTGCTCGGAGCAATCAAGCGTCGCTCTTTCGTATTTCACGTGCAGGATCTCCAGCCTGATGCGGCCGCGGGGTTGGGCATGTTAAAACCGGGCCTGCTGATGCGGGCGCTCTACCGGCTCGAAAGCATTGCCTACCGAAAAGCGGCGCGCGTCAGCGGCATCACCCCGGGAATGATCGATGCGTTTCGCCGCAAGAACGTTCCGGACTCGAAACTCGTCCTGTTTCCCAACGGCGTCGTGCTGCCGGATTTGTCCAAAGCTCCTGCGCCCGGCGCGTTTCGACAAAGAAACAGTTTTTCCACGGAAGATTTTCTCGCCGTCTATTCCGGCAATCTCGGCGTGAAGCAAGGACTGGGCATTCTAATCGATGCCGCTAGGCACATCACTGACCCGCGAGTGCGCATTGTCATCTGCGGCGAAGGCGCGCAGCGAGACGAGCTCGCCGGATTGATGCAGAGTCAAGGCTTGCGAAACGTGACGCTGCTGCCGCTCCAATCTGAAGATCATTATCGCGAAATGCTGGTGGACGCCGATGTCGGCGTGATTACTCAACAGCGAGGTTCGGGCGGCTTCTTTTTTCCGAGCAAGCTGCTCACAATTCTTGCCTGGGCGAAACCGGTGCTCGCCGTCGCGGACGAGAACAGCGAACTGGTGCATGCGCTTCGGGAAGGACGCTTCGGTCTTCATGTGGAACCAGGTGAACCGCAGAAACTCGCTCAGGCTCTGGAACGACTGAGCGCAAACCGCAGGCTCTTGAAGGACCATGCTGTCGCTGGCCGCAGTTACGTGGCTCAGTTTGAGATGGATCGCGTGTTGCAGGAGTTTGTGAGCCAACTGGAATCGCTCATCACGCTGCGCGGCGAATCCCGCACTTCGAGTTCCAAGCTTCAGAAAGCTCCGGCTTGGACGGTGCCGTAAGCAGTGACTTCTCAGTAAGCCGTCCGCGGCGGCTTCACAACCTGCACCGCCGTTTGCGCGATGATGTTCAGGTCCGCGCCGAGCGACCAGTTTTCCAGATACTCGATGTCGTATTCGATCCGCTGAAAGAGCGCGTCCTGGTTCCGCGTTTCGCCGCGGAAGCCATTCACTTGCGCCAAGCCGGTGATGCCGGGCTTCACGAATTTGCGCACGTAATAATTCTCCATCAGCCGCGCAAACTGTTCGTTGTGCTCCGGCAGGTGCGGACGCGGCCCGACCACACTCATGTCGCCTTTGAGGACGTTGATGAATTGTGGAAACTCGTCGATGCTCAGCTTCCTGAACCAGCGGGCCGCGGGATAAACGCGATCGTCCTCGGCGGTCGCCTGCTGCGCCACGTTGGAGTTGTCGTCCACGTGCATGGTGCGAAACTTCCAGATGTTGAACCGCTGATTCTGCAACCCATTTCGATACTGTTTGTAGAAGACAGGACCAGGCGATTGGAGCCGTTGGCAAAGCCAGACAATGATCGTGAGCACCGGCAGGACCAATACGATGACCGGGAGCGCGACCGCCACATCCACAATGCGTTTGAGCGTGCGATTGAGAGGATTTTGCAGCGGCTCGTTGCGAAGCCCGAAGAACTGCAAACCGTCGTCCTCAAAGTGCGCGATGGGATGGCGAATCTTTTCCTGGAGGTCATTGAAGATGAGCAAGCGCACGCCCAGCCGTTCGCAAATTCGCGTCATGCGATTCAGTGTGTCG
>DATHKK010000727.1:0-6115 GCA_035489355.1 Candidatus Limnocylindria bacterium | reverse complement strand
ATCGTTTGCCCGCAATGCCATCACAGTTCGGCCACTACTCACAACAGACTATGAGTGACAACTTCCTTTTCCACCGCGCCAAATCAAATCAGGGAGATGTTCTCGGCTCGCCCGGGGAGAATTTTCGGCGCGTCCCATGGTCCATTGCACACAGTAAAACCGGCTCTTCCTCTCCACTCGCGACAATGAAATTTTCTTCCTCGCGCCGCGAAACTCAAGCGGCGGTTGGAAGAAATTTTAAGTGAACCGCAACGTAGCGGCGCGGCGTGCCGTGATGAAAACCCGAATCCTTTGGTGAATGGAGCGCGGTGTGTACGCGTTGTACCTACATCCTTGTTGGAGTTCCAAGAGGAGTCGCGGAGCGACTGTTGATGGTAGCCGTGGCTTTCAAGCCACGGTTCGGCACCAACCGTTTGTTCGTCGCGGAGCGACGATTGAAAACCCCATGCACGTTCCTACGTCGCTCCGCGACGTGATCCACATCCTGCGCTTACCGTGGGATGAATCCCACGGCTACCGTCAGTTCATCGCTCCGCGATGCGATCAAATCTATCTTGGCTCGTGTCGCGGGATTCCGCTTTAAGCGCGGAGCGACGGCGCGCTGGCCAGCACTTTCTGAAAGCGAACGCTTTGTTCCAGTGTGGAGGTCCGGTGGACGCACGACCGGACGATGTCGGACAAGTCTTCTCTTCCAAAGGGCTTGGGCAAAAAGCCATCCGGCATCGGAGAGCTGGCGTGCGCGATGCGGAACCCGCTCATCATCACAAAAGGAATCTGCGCTGTGACCGGACTGGACCGCAGGACGGCGAGCAATTCCGGTCCGTTCAGCTTGGGCAAACACGCGTCGCAGAGAATCAGCGCCGGCGCCAGCGTGCGAGAGAAGCGCAATCCTTCGAGTCCGTCCCGCGCGATGACCGGACGGTAATTCGCCCGCCGCAGGTAATAAGCCGCGAGATCGGCGATTTCTTCGTGGTCTTCGATGACGAGGACGAGAGGTGCGGTGTCATTCATAAATTTTTCCGGCGTTAAGGTTGTGAACCCAGGACACGATAGAAGCGCACCGGATGATTGGTCGCATCGCTGTCGGTCCATTGATTGGTTCCATCGGCCAATGACGTGACCGAGTAAATCGTTTGCCAGGACCGCAGATCAGTGGATGCCTGCACGAGGTATTGGCGGCCTGTCTCGCCAAGGAACGTGAGCGTCACCGGCGTGGCCGCGCCCACCATCGTCATTCGAAGTGGCACGGGAACCGCGTTGGTTTCGTTCATTCGAACGGCGAGCCACGCCGCGTTCGTGATCGTGTTGCACGCGCCGCTCACTTCGACCGAGTACGTGCCCGCGTCGGCGATGGTTGTTTCGAGAATCGCGAAAATGGCATTCGTCGCTCCCTCAAGCGCGACGCCATCTTTTCTCCAAGCGAACACAAACGGACCTGTGCCTGCGGCCACCGTGGCGAAGGATGCCGGTTGCCCCGCGTCAACGCTCACATCAGTCAGCGGCGTCGCGGTGATGGGTTCGCTCGTCGTGTAAGTCACTTCTTCGGAGAATTCGCTTTCAATCCCGTCGCCGTCGTAGGCCGTGACGGCAAAATAATACGTGCGGCATGGCTCCAACGGCGGGAGCGGCATTTGCGTGGCGAGTCCCACCTCATGATTGGTGTCATATTGTCGGCTTTGCAGCCCGATGTACACCCTGTATCCAGCGATGCTCGATTCTGGATTCGCGTCCCATTCCAGCACCACATCCACAGCGCGCGCACACGACGCGGACAGAACAAGAGCGATCAGAATCTGGAAAAAATTCCTGAGCCAGTTCGCTGGTCTGAATGCTTTGCTACACATCGCGATAAACCCAACGACAGATCTTCCGCGCTATCGCATGGGGTGGATTCCTCAAACCCGGCGGGAATTTTCCTTCATGCGAACGGCCGCTTTAGAAGAGCGCGTGGTGCATGCGTGCAAGCGCCGAACTGGCAGGCCGGTAGTGCGCCCCAAAGCAGCGCGACGCCTTCAAACAAAAAGCGGCGGTGTTTACCGCCGCTTCGATGTTCAACAGCCAAATTCCCTACCTACTTTTCCGTGAGGTCCAAGCGGTAGCTCGGCGACAGCTTGCTGCTCTTCTCCGCCTTGCCGAAGGTGCGATATTGGTATTCCACCTTGAAGTGATACAGCACGAAATCCTTGTCCGCTGGCACCGGGATGACGGTTTCCCAGCGGTTTGCAATATCCAGCGCCGGACGCATCGGATAAAAATCAAAGCCAATCACCACGAACGGTTTGATGGATTCGCTGACAATAGTGCTTTGATCCGTGTCCCAGGCAAATTCCACCGGATATACGCCCGACGTGTTGCGGGGTTGGCGCGTGGTGGTGAGATTCGTGATGCTGGAGGTCGCGCATCCGGTCAAAACAAGGGCGCAAACGGCAGCGATCCAAACAAAATTCCGCATAGTCTGCGCAGAGTTACACGCGGCAGAATTGGAAGTAAAGTTGGATTTGCCCATTACTCGCCTTCCACGCGTTCAATGCGCGCGCCCAGGCGTTTCAGCTTCTCATCAATCTTCTCGTAGCCGCGATCGAGATGGTAAATGCGATTCACTTGCGTGGCGCCCCGCGCCGTCATGCCGGCGATCACGAGCGCGGCGGAAGCTCGCAGGTCACTGGCCATCACAGGCGCTCCGCTGAGCGGCCGGCCGCCTTTCACGATCGCACTTGGCCCCTCGATGGAAATTTCCGCGCCGAGCCGCGCGAGTTCCGGCACGTGCATGAAGCGCGATTCGAAAATGCGTTCGGTGATGATGCTCAATCCCGGCGTGAGGGCCATGAGCGCCATGATCTGCGCCTGGCAATCCGTCGGGAACCCGGAATACGGCAACGTAGTGATGTCCACTGGCTTGAGGCGTCCGCCGCGCTTCACCATCAGGTCGGGGCCTTGGCGTTCCACCTTCACTCCGCACTCGCGGAGCTTGTCGAGCACCGCGTGTAAATGATCCGCCCGCGCGCCTTTGATGCGCACCTCGCCGTTCGTGGCGGCAGCGGCGATGGCGAACGTCGCGGCTTCGATGCGATCGGGAATGACTTCATGTTCCGCGCCGTGCAGTTCCTTCACACCGGTGATGGTGATGGTGGGACTGCCAGCGCCCATGATCTTCGCGCCCATCGCATTGAGGAAATTGGCGAGGTCGATGACTTCAGGTTCGCACGCCGCGCTTTCAATGATCGTCAAGCCATCGGCCAGCGCTGCCGCCATCATCACGTTTGCAGTGCCGAGCACGGTTGGCCCCGAGCGTCCGCCGAGGAATAACTCGGTGCCGACCAGTCGTGGCGCTTTCGCGATGACGTAACCCTTCTCGATCGTAATCTTCGTGCCGAGGCTGCGCATGCCCTTCAGGTGCAAATCAATCGGGCGCGTGCCGATGACACAGCCGCCGGGCAGCGAGACGCTGGCTTTACCAAGCCTTCCGAGGAGCGGGCCGAGAATGCAAATCGAGCCGCGCATCTTGCGGATGAGTTCGTAATCGCCGTGGCCTTTGATCTTCGCGGCGTGCACGGTGACGGTGCTGCCGTCAATCTTCACTTGCGCGCCGAGCGACGAAAGAATTTTGCCCATGAAGCCCACGTCACTGAGGTCGGGCACATGATGGATGACACATTTTTCCGCCGTGAGCAGCGTCGCGGCAAGGATGGGCAACACGGCGTTCTTCGCGCCGCTGATCTGAACTTCGCCGTGCAGCGGCACGCCGCCCTTGATGAGTAAGCTTTCCATGAAATTACGTTTGAACGCGTGGCGTTGTTTCGTCGTTTACTGGCTGAGCCGCGCGATCAGGATTCTTGGGCGCGGACTGTAGTCGGCGACGATCTCCTCCACAATCCACTTCTCGCGGGAAAAGATCTTTTCCAATGCCACGGCCTGGCCGTCACCAAATTCCAGCATGAGCTTGCCGTGTGGCTTGAGATAAGCGCGAGCCTCCTTCGCAATCCGCCGGTAGAAATCCAATCCATCCTCGCCGCCGTCCAGCGCCAATTTCGGATCGAAGTCGCGCACCTCCGGTTCCAACGTTGAGATCTCTGCCGCCGGGATGTAAGGCGGGTTGCTGACGATCAGATTGAAAGCCGAACCGCTGGGCAGCGCCGCAAATGCATCGCCCAGATGAAAGGTGATTCTTTCCGCGACATGGTGGTTCGTCGCGTTTTCCCTCGCGAGTGCCAGCGCGCCGGCCGAAATGTCCACCGCGTGCATCTGCGCTTGATTCGCTTTCGAAGTGATGGCAATGGCGATACATCCCGTGCCGGTGCCCAGATCGAGAGCCGATGAAACTTCCATGTTGAGACTCACCAGGAACTGCCATCCTCGCTCGGCGAGCAATTCCGTTTCGGGACGTGGAATCAACGCGGCGGGTGAGCATTTGATTTCCAATCCGCAGAAACTCGTGCTGCCGAGGATGTGCTGCAACGGCTCACGCGCACCTCGGCGCTTCACCATTTCGCGGACCCGATTCACTTCTTTGTCGTTCAGCGCCCGGTCAAAGTTCAGGTAAAGCTTGAGGCGCGGGAGATCGAGGGCGTGTGCGAGCATCAGTTCGATCTGAAGTCGCGGCGACTCGACTCCTTTCCCCTCCAGAAACGAGGTGCTGCGCTGAATGATTTCCAGGACAGTCACGCTTCAACGCTTCCGGCCGGTGCCATTGTTCAGCCACATGTCGAGTCGCGGCGTTTCCCAGGTGTAGGGCTTGCTCAAGAGGTCGAGGTCGCCATCGCCATCGAGATCGGCCAGGCGCGCTTCATGAAAGCCGAACCCGGTCGTGAATACGGTCGCGCGAAAATTTCCCTGGCCGTCGCCGAAGAGAATCCACGCGCGCGCGCCGGGATTGTCCGGTTCGCTTTTCTTTTCACTCCACTTCGCCATCTCCACCGTGAACACGTCGAGTTTTCCATCTCCGTCGATGTCGCCGATCTCCAGCGTGTGACCATGAATGATGTGCTCCAACAATTTCGTCTCGTGCCAGTCGGATGAATTCGTCGGCGAGCCGGCGCATTCATAAATCGTGACTGGCCCGCTGCCGTCGCCAGGCGCGACGACAATTTGCGCGAACTGGCCCGGCTTAAACTTCCCGGCCCGCACGCGCCCGCCGTGCTCGGCGAACTGCGTCGGCAGAAACTTGCCGCGCTCCAGATGCTTGAACCTGTAGTTGCCCGCGAGCAGATCGACCTTGCCATCGCCATCCACGTCAAACGCATCGGCTCCCTCCGCGTACTTCAACGTGCCGTCTTCGCCCGCGGTGCCTGAAAAAATCTCCGTCAGCAGCCACGAAGCCGCGTGGCGCGGATCGTTCGGAATCTCCGCGAGGAACAGTTTCTTCGCCCCTTGGTTCCAAAAGGCGAGCTGCGCCCGGCCCGTTCCTTTGAAGTCGCCAAAGACCTGATCGTGATGCTGGCCCGCACCGCCGGATTTGATCAGATGACGTTCCCACGAAACACCCGCATCGAAATTCGGCGCAGGATTCTCCCACCACCAGACTTCTTTGCTTTGCCAGTCACCGCCGAAGACCAGATCGAGATCGCCGTTACCATCGATATCATAGGCCGCGCCGCCCGCTTCGATCGTGAGGTAATTCGTCTCGATAACGTAGCGCGACCAATTCGTCGCGTCGCGCCGATACCAGACGAGAGCGGGCGCGCGCTGGCGGAAGCCAAGCACGAAATCATTCGTGCCGTCCTTATCGAGATCGGCGACGAGCGCGGCGGTCTGCTGTTTCGACTCGCCGGGCAAAGCCAGCGCGGCGTTCGTCGTCGAGAGATGTTGCCAGTGAATTTCCGCGGCGCCCAATGGCAGCGTGAGCGCAACGGCGAGCCATGCTTTCATTGTGATTCGAGATTGAAGCGGCGTTACACCCGGATGACAAGAGCCGGTCACGCCGGCAAATCCAATTTGAACTTTGCATGCGCAAAACCTACGGTGCGCGCCAGTGCATCCAATTGCCTTCAAGCTCGGGACATGGCCCATTCATTGGTACGGCGTGCTCGTTGCGTGCGGCTTTATTGCCGGATTGTGGACGGCCAGCCGCCGTGCGCCTCGCTACGGTCTCAAGCCCGAGCAGGTCGGCGATAGCGGG
>DATHKK010000726.1:0-3490 GCA_035489355.1 Candidatus Limnocylindria bacterium | reverse complement strand
AAGTCAGCCCAAAGGTCTGCTGCCACTTTTTCTTTCGGTAGAGTTGGTAAGCGTAGGCGTAAGCGTGCGCCGTTTCGTGCCGCATCAGGCGCATGAACCACTCGGGAGTTTCGCCTTCCACTTCGAGGATCATCTTGCGCTCGAGCTTTCGCAGCCGTTCGTGAACGAGGAAAAACGGAATGAAGATCGCCGGAACACCGACCGGCACGAACCATTCATCGCCGAGATGACACGGCGGGTGAAATGTCAGGCCCTTTTGCGAAAGCTCGCCGTAAAGCTGCTGGATGTGCGGCTGCAATTCGCTTCCGTCCAGCTTGAGCCCGAGTTGGGAAATCTTTTTCTCCAGCAACTCGTCGTCGCTGAGATTGGCCCACTCGGCTGGTTCCATGCCGCGACCGTAGCAAGCGCGGCGACCCGCTCACAAGCTCGGTGCTGAACTGGCGACAGCCTCGAATGAGACGGAGCGCGACTGTGGCGCAGCCCAGCCGCAGCACGTGTGAAAACGTTGCATGCTGCGGCTGGTTTTTGCCACAACCGCTCCAGGGCCGTGTAAAAATTCGGTTCCTCGGGCCGTGGGAAACAAACCTTGCTGCGATGGAACTCGTCCGCTTAATTACGCCCCGCCAGGGCCCATGGAATGCGGACTTACGAACCCCGCCAGGGCCGGAAGGCAGCAACGGTAGTTTGCTCTGCATCCGCCGTGGTCACCCTGGCACTTATTTCTTCGAGCCGCTTCGGTAACGCGTCGGCAACCCGATTGAGGTAATCGAGGTCAAATCAATTACATTGAGAGAACCATCAGGATTCCAAACCACGAACTCGCGGCCCGTCGGCCCGGCAGAAAACATCTCCCGATGATGCACCCGCACATTGCGACCGTCGTTCAAATGGATGTCGAAGGGGCGGAAGGGCGCGCGGTCGATAAATCCTTTGATTACGTCAAAATGCATCCGCTCCATTGATAATCTTCGGAACGGTTTGAGGCAAGCTACCAGCAACTCATTTGATTTCCGATTTGCGCTCCCAGTGCATCACACGCAAACTTCAACGGCAAAACAAACAGCATGTCCTCGTATCAAGTCATCGCGCGCAAGTATCGGCCGCAACGTTTCAGCGACGTGGTGGGCCAGGAGCACGTCACGCAGACGCTCAGTCATGCCATCGAGGCGGAGCGCATCGCGCACGCTTACCTGTTCTGCGGGCCGCGCGGCACGGGCAAGACGACCATCGCGCGTATTTTCGCCAAGGCCCTGAATTGCACGGGCGGACCGAAGGTGGATTTCGACGACGACGATCCGCGCTGCCGTGAGATCACCGAAGGCCGCTCGCTCGACGTGATGGAAATTGACGGCGCGAGCAACAACGGCGTCGAGCAGGTGCGCGAGCTCCGCGAGACGTGCAAGTACGCTCCCGCCAGCGCGAAGTTCAAAATCTACATCATCGACGAAGTCCACATGCTCTCGACGGCGGCGTTCAACGCGCTGCTGAAGACGCTCGAAGAGCCGCCGGCCCACGTGAAGTTCATGTTCGCCACCACGGACCCGGAGAAAGTCCTGCCCACGATCCTCTCGCGCTGCCAGCGTTTCGATCTGCGGCGCATCCCGATCAAGTTGATGGTCGATCATCTCAAGCACATCGCGAAGCAGGAGAACGTGCAGGTCGAGGACGCGGCCCTCCACGCCATCGCGCGCGGCGCGGACGGCGGGATGCGCGATGCGGAGTCCGCGCTCGATCAGCTCATCAGCTTTTGTGGCGAGAAGATCGTCGAGGCCGACGTGCTCTCGATGTTCGGGCTGACGTCACAGTCGCAACTTCTCTCGCTCAGCAACGCTTTGCTCCAGGGCGATGTTCAGACCGTGCTGGCCGAGTTCAACTCGCTCGCGAAGCATGGCAAAGATTTAGGGAAGTTCCTGAGCGACTTGCTCCAACACCTACGCAACCTCCTCGTCTTCCAGATTTCCCGCGGCGACACGCGGCTGCTGGAGGTTTCTGAAGCCGAAGCCGCCACGCTCACCGAGCAGTCCGCGCTCGTCGGCAGCGATGGCCTGACGCGCATCATGGAAGTACTTACGCAGACGGACACGAACCTACGTGATGCGTCATCGAAAAATATTTTCATCGAGGTCGCGCTCATCAAAGCCATCGAAGCGCGCAACTCAGTGAGCATCGACTCGGTGTTGAAGCGGTTGAATGAATTGCGCGGTGACGCTGGGTCGCCGTCGAGCGCGCCTTCGCCGACTCCTGCTCCGGCGCGTTCTGCCGTCACTCCGGCACCTGCGGCGAAACTGGCGCCTGCGCACATGGCGGAAACTCCACCCGCGCCCGCCGCGGTCCCGGCGACTTCGAATGGCGTCGATGCGCAAACTATTTGGCCGAACCTCGTGGAAGCCATTGGTCGCGCCAGCCCGTTCGCGCGCAGTTATTTCCTCGAAGCGCATCCCGTGTCGTTCGTGAAGAACGTGTTCACCATCGGTTTCGATCCCGAGTTCGCCGACCACATCGGGATGGTGGACAACGCGAAGAACCATGCGCTCATCGCGACGAAACTTGCCGAACTGGGTCATTCGGGCGCGCAGGTGCAAATTGTGAAAGTGGAGCGGCCTGAAAGTTTTGCGGCGCCGGTGCCTGCTGTCGCGCCGACTCCTTCGGCCCCGCCAGCGCCGGCTCAAACGCCAGCACCCGCTACTACGACACCAGGCCCCGCGCGTGCGGCTTCGCCGCCGGTACCAAAGCCGGTGCAACTTGATCCAAGCGATTTCAAAAACGATCCACTGATCAAGAAGGCTCTGGAAGTTTTCAAAGGAACCATCGTGGAAGTTCGGGCCTAAGTTCTTTCAACACTCAACTTTCAAACCTCAACTTACGAAATCATGTCGAGCATTGGAAAACTGATGAAACAGGCTGCGAAAATGCAGCAGCAGATGGAGCAAACGCAAGCGGCGCTCTCGGCCAAGACCGTGGAAGCCACCAGCGGAGGCGGAGCCGTAAAAGTTGTCGCCAAGTGCGACGGAACCGTGTCTTCAATCAAGATTGATCCTGCGGCGGTGAATCCTGCCGATGCGCAATTGCTGGAAGACATGATCGTCACCGCCGTGAACCAGGCGCTCACGCAAGCCAAGGACATTTCCAACGCCGAGATGGGGAAGATCACGCAGGGGCTGAACTTGCCGGGAATGATGTAAAGTGTGGAACGCAGTGCGTGGTGCGTGAGCCTCTGCGCGCCTTCACGCACCACGCAAGATGATCCCCGAACCCATCACCGCCCTCACGGCCGCCCTCAGCAAACTACCCGGCGTCGGCCCGCGCTCCGCGGAGCGGATCGCGTTGCACCTGGTGCAGACGGATGCGCCGGTCGTTCGCCAACTGGCGGAAACGATCCTGACCGCCCGTGAACGCATTCGTCTCTGCTCGATTTGCGGCGGGCTGACGGAGATCGAGCCATGCGCCATCTGTAGTGATGCCAGACGTGACGCTTCGCTGGTCTGTGTCG
>DATHKK010000725.1:0-6344 GCA_035489355.1 Candidatus Limnocylindria bacterium | reverse complement strand
CGTGTAAAGAGCGGCGCTTGGCGAAATGCCGCCGCCCGGCAAACGCGGATCACTGCCATCCGTTGTATAATAAATCGCGCCCGCCGGTGCGCTGAGCGTGAGCAGGAAGCTGGAGGAAATCGGCCCGCTATTTTTGCTGAGCGTCGGAGTGGAAAGATACTGGTTGTCCATCCACACGTAGCGGCCCTTCGTCCACTTCTTCATTTCGGAAATGATTCCGCCGTAAGTCGGCTGCGTGTAATCGACATCGTATGGAGCGCCTTCGGGATTGGGCCAGGTGTAGCTGTTGAGCAGGCCGGAGAATCTCGCGTAGTTGCGATCCGCCGGTTGCGCGAGGATCGCCGCCAGCTCATCGATGCGAGCGGTGATGCGATCGCCATTTAACACATTGGTCCGCAACACGGCCCAGCGGTCGGTAATTTTTTGGCGAAAGTCGGGATCGCCCGGCCCGTTCGCGTCGGTGTAGGGCGGCGTCGTGGTGATAACCGGCAAGCCATAGATGAGCCGGCGCAGCCAGATGTGTTTACTGCTCGGCATGCCTTCGTCCACGGTCTCGAGGTTCCAATACCATCCGTTCGTGGTACCGCCGCGGAGGTAGTTGGCGTTGCCGAAACTCAGGTTCCAGTCCCACACCGGCTCGGGCTTGAGCTTGCCGCCACGGTCCTTGCTGTAGTAACTGCTCAACCGATAGCCATCAATCTGCTTGGTGAATTCCACGTGCAGGTGCTGATCCACGAATTGGTCCACGTCGATGTAGTGCGAGTAATGGTTCGTGCCGATGGCGTTGGTCCAGTTGGCGACATACATCGAGGCCTCGAAGCGGTTCACGTAATTCCGAATCCAATTCGATTGCACGATGCTGATCTCGCTCGGCTTAGGATCATGGAATTTCAAAATATGCGCTGAATGCCCCGCGCCGCCCGTCGTCGTGAAACTCGTATCGCCCGCGCTGTCCTTGTCCTTCTTGATGATGTAACCGCCGGTAATCGCTGGCTCGTTGGTGTGCGCCGGAGCAAGCTTCTCGAGATCGACGCGGTCGTTGCCGATCTCAATGCGCTCGAAGAGTACGTAAACGCCGAAGTAATCTCCCGGATAACTCAGCTTGCCACCGCCGGTATCGACGAACACTTCCACGAAGCGCCGGCGGCACGAGTAATGGCCCATGTCCTCCCACAGCTCGTAGCCGAGGAAATCGTTCATCAGACATTTGTCGGTGAAGGGACTGCGCAAACTCCAATCCGCTTCCGAGGGCATTCCGAGCAACGGCGCGGAACGGTCGTTGCCCAACTCATCGTTGAGTTCGATGCGGTAAGGCGGCTTAGGCACACCATTCCAAACGAAACCAGCCGAGGTCTGTCCCACGATCTCGAATTGTCCCAACCCCTGGTAATCCGTTTTGCCTTGCAACGAACTTCGTCCGCGAAACGTGTCCACGGTGACGAATGTGCCGCGCGGTCGCGCCGCGCCCGCCACCAGGTTCGCCGGAATCGCACGGCCTCCGGTGCTGATGATCAGGATGGGAACGTTCGAGGTGAAATCGCGCGTTGAATTATCGAGCATAACGAACGTACGCGCCCCGACAGCACTCGGGAATACGCCGGGCTGAAACCCGCGCGCCTTTATCATCACGTTGGTCGAAAAGGCAATTGGTCCCGCGTAAACGGGCGAGTTCGTGCCCGGCTCCGTGCCATCGTAGGTGTAACGGATCGTCGTTCCGCCGGGTACACTGAGCGTCAGCGTCAGCAAGTCATTCGTGTAAATGCCGCTCTCCAGCGAGAAGACCGGCGCCGGCGCAAAACCCGCGCCGCTCGTGGAATTCTGCGCGCCCGGCGTGGGCGTCGTGAAGAAGCCGATGAGATTCGGGTCCACTCGGTCACGGCCGTAAGAAACATTGGACGGTTGCGCCGGGTAAGAGACGAAAGCGGAGACGACGTTCGTCTGCAGGTTGACCAGCGCCAGATACGAATTGGCGTTCTTGGAAAGCTTGAAATTCGTGTGCAGCGGCGCGGCCGAATTCGTGCGGTTCTTTTCCGACGCCCAGATGAGCAGATACTTGTTCGCGCCGAGGTTCACGCTGGGGAGGCGCCACTTGGTCAGAATGTTCGTGGTGTCGGTCAGAAACCAGCCGCCGAGATTGATATCGATCGTCCCCGGATTGTACAGCTCGATCCAGTCCGAGCGCGTGCCATCTTCATCGCGGATGCCATCCTCGTTGTCGGCCAGGAATTCCGAAATCACCGCGGGCGCTGAAATCACATTGGGATCAAGCGTGTAAGTCCAACTCGCGCCCGAAACGAAAGCGTCAGGCGGCGCATCTTGATCCGAAATGCCCGGGC
The DNA here is from genome assembly GCA_035489355.1 of Candidatus Limnocylindria bacterium. Lineage (GTDB taxonomy): Bacteria > Verrucomicrobiota > Verrucomicrobiia > Limisphaerales > SIBH01 > JANNGC01. Next base: position 4,008 of record DATHKK010000725.1, on the reverse strand, counting down.
TCGCCGCCCAGGCAATCGAAACGACACCCGTCGCCGGCTGTGGAAAACTGAAAATGTATTCGCGCGACGAAATGAGGGTCACGTTCGTGGCCGGGCTTCCATTGATGATCAGGTCGGACGCATCCACTCCCGTGACGCCTTCGCTGAAAGTCACGTCGATAAAGTTCAACGTCGTGACGATCGACGACGGAAAAGGCTCGATACCTTCCGCCGTCGGCGGTTCATCCAGCGTCGCGTTCATCACGGCTTCGACGACGAAATCGCTGCTGGCCGTCGGACTGTTCAACGCGTGAATCGCCACGACGTTTGTTCCCGCGACGATAAGATTCGCAATGTTGTCCGTGGTAAAGACACGCGTCTCCTCGGCCAGGGACGATACGCCGTTGAATGGCAATTCGCCTTCGGGAACATTGATTCGACCCACCTCGTTGCCATTGAGCCAAATCACCGCGCCGTCATCGACGTAGAGCGTCAGGATCACGCTCACGACGCGCGAGGGATCGGCGACGGTGAAGGTCTTGCGGAAGTAGGCGCTGTTCCAAATCGGGTTGCCCGCCGTCCTCGGATCGGGCAGGAGCGTGACGATGGGCGCGGTGCCGGGCGTGCCTCCCGTGTCGTAGCCAATCGGCGCGCCGCCCACGGACCACGTGGAATCATTGAAGACGATTTGCCGCCACGCATCGGTCGGCGTCGAGGCTTCCTGCGTGCCGAGAATGTATTTCCAGGCCGAGCCGAGCGGAATCAGGTCCGCGGCTTGAATGGACGCTGCCGCCGCGACCAACAGGCTGGTGAGGAGTCGAACCATTTTACTGCTGCTGTTTTTCATACAAAAGAAACGGCCAGGTGCATCACACCGGCGCAGGGACGAAGCCAAATCATAGCGCATCCTCACCGGCATTGCATTCGTTGAGTCTGAGCTGGGAAGCAGGAGACAAAAGGGCCGGGGAACCGACCCCCGGCCCTTCGCCTATTTCCTCCCACCCATTATTCACTCGTCACCCGGTAAATCCGCATGGCATCACCGGTGCCGTCTGTCACGGTCTTGCGCGTGCCATCGCCCGCGATGGTGGAATGCGTCTGCCACAACGCGTCCGCCAATGAGTTCTTGTATTGCACCCGGTGGCTGACGCCCGTCAGTGAATCGAACTCGAAGCGAATTTGTCCGCTCACCAGAGCCACGTTGCCCACCGTGACCGACACCGCCGCGGACGATTCCACCCCTAATTCGAACACCCCAAGGAAGCCCGCGCCAGCCGGCCCGCCTTCGCTACCTATGATGCGGATGCCATTGATGTTCGTCTGTGATACGACGATGTGGAAATGTGCCGACACCGAAGTCGGCAGACCGAAATCCACAGCGGGCAACGGATGCCCATTGAGCGCGGTCAGATAATCCGAAGTGTGGGCCACCGTGCTCCACGTCACGCCGCCATCGCTGCTCACCTGCACCACAGGTTCCAACAGATGAATGGAGTTCGAGAGGAACCCACCGGAGCCAGGCCCAATGCCGTTCACGCCGAACCAGCCACCGTCGAAGAACGTCGCGAGCACCAGTTCCATGCTGTTGATGTTCGTCAGCGGCGTGTTCCAGACAATGCCGACAAAGGCGTTCGTGTCAGCGGCAAACGTGAAGTTATCGACGCGCGTCGTCACGTTTTCGTCGTTGATGTTCGCTCCGACCCCGTTGAAGACCAGAGTCCCGAGGGCGCTGCCCACCGTGGGCGCGACTCCAATAATGCCGCTGCCGGCGAGCGCGTAATTGGCCGGATGGCTGGCCGCACTGTTGGGATTGGTTCCTTGCGCCAGTTCCAACCCGTCGCGGAATCCATCGCCGTCGCTGTCCGCGAGCGTGGGATTCGTGAAGTGAGTATTGACCTCCGCGCCGTCGCTCAGCCCGTCTCCATCGGAATCCGTGTTGGTAGGGCTGGTGTGGTGAGTGGTCACTTCCGCGCCGTCGTTCAATCCATCCCCGTCGGTGTCTGCGGTGTTCGGCCTCGCGTTGTTTTGGAATTCGAGCAGATTTGAAAGGCCGTCCGCATCGCCATCGCCCGCCGAGTCATTGACGCCGACCGTTAGCCCGAAGAAACCTTCCCACTCGTCGTTCATGCCATCGGCGTCCGCGTCAGCGATCATGTTGCGCGCCGCGAGTTCAAACACGCCGAGGAATCCGCCGCTGGCCGGGCCGCCTTCTTTGCCGATGATGCGGATGCCGTTAATGTTTGTGACTGGATTGATAAAGATGAAGTGCGCCGTCACTGACGTCGGCAGGCCGAAATCCACGGCCGGCAACGGATGACCAGTGAGGTTCGTCAAGTAATCCGAAGCGTGCGGCACAGTCACCCAATTCGTGCCACCATTTGTGGAAACCTGAACGGTCGGTTCGAGGAGGTAAGCAGGCCCCAGCACGCCGCCGGAGCCGGGTCCCGTTCCATTCACGCCGAACCAGCCGCCATCGAAGAACGTCGCCAACGTGAATTCCATTCTCACGATCGGGTTCGTGATCAGGTTGGTCCAAAGGATGCCGACGAAACTGTAGGTGTTCCCGTCACCGGCGTAGCTATCCACACGCGTGGTCAGGTTACCGTCATTGATGCTGCTGCTGCCTCCTTGGTTGAAAACCAAAGTGCCGGCCGTGCCGTCGATAGCGGCCTTCGTCCCAAGAATCCCTGAAGCGGATACCATTGAGGCGAGATTTGATGGGAAACTCGCGGAGCTAGTGGGATTGGTCCCTTGCGCGACCTCGTGACCATCGTTGAATCCATCGCTGTCGGAATCTTTGACCAGTGGATTGGTCAGGTGCGTATTGACCTCTGCGCCGTCGCTCAAGCCATCCGCGTCCGTGTCAGCCACGAGTGGTTTGGTCAGGTACGTGTTCACTTCGGCGCCATCAGTCAATCCATCCGCATCCGTGTCGGGCACTTGAGGGTCCGTGTCCTTGTTGAACTCATTGATGTTCGAGAGGCCATCGGCATCTAGATCGCCAGCAGCGTCATTCACACCGACGGTCAATCCGTGGATCAATTCCCACGAGTCCGACATCCCGTCTCCATCCGAATCGGACACCGCCGTCCGGGCGGTGAATTCCCACACGCCCAAAAATCCGCGGCTGGCCTGGCCGCCTTCGGCCCCGATGATGCGAATGGCGTTGATGTTCGAAACGGCGGTCGCGTTGGTGAAAGTCACCGTCACTGAAGTTGGATTGGGCGCCGTCCCGCCGCCGATTTGGTGGCCCAAAAGCTTGTTCGTATAGTTTGAGCTAAACGGTATCTCGACCCAGTCCGTGCCTCCATTGGTTGAAACTTGAACGATGGGCTGCGTCAGATGTGTCGCAGTCAAAAGCCCGCCCGCGCCCGGCCCGACAGTGTTCACTCCAAACCAGCCGCCATCCACGAAAGTCGCCATCGTGAGATCGATGTAAGCAATGGGATTGGTGACCATGAAAGGCCAGACCACGCCGACGTAGCTAGCCGTGGTAAGGCCGCCGCCGTTGAACGTCGTCGCGAGTGTATTGAGGTTGCCATCGTTGATGTTTACCTGCGAGCCCGCAACTTGCACAAACGGGGTATCGGCACCGGTCGCGATGGAATCCTTTACGCCGAATAAGTTGGTACCGGCCAGCGCAAGATTATCTGGGAAAAGAGCGGCATTGATCGGATTGCCGCCAAACAATATTTCCTGACGATCGGTAAACAGGTCGCCGTCGGTGTCCACCAGCAGCGGACTCGAATGATACGTGTTCACTTCCACTCCATCGCTCAACGTATCGCCGTCCGTATCGAATTCGTTCGGATTCGTCCAATTGGTGAACTCCTGGAGGTTGGTCAAACCGTCGAAGTCCGGATCATCGTTTGGATCGGTGACGCCGTATTCTGTTTCCCACGCATCAGGCATCCCGTCCCCGTCTCCATCCACGAATGGCCCCGCCTGCACCGTCAAATCAAACACGCCGAGAAATCCGTTCAGATCCGGCCCCGCGCGACCTCCATTGGTGGCAATGATGCGGACGCC
>DATHKK010000724.1:0-2004 GCA_035489355.1 Candidatus Limnocylindria bacterium | reverse complement strand
CGGATGATTTTTTCCGCGAGCTGCGCCGCACAGTAAAGATTTCCATCGGGGCCGAACGTCACTCCGTAAATGTAGTCACCGCCCGTTCCGCTCGGCACCGCGATTTTGCGGACGAAATTCCCGGCCGCATCAAATTCGAAGATGGTGCCATCGGTGGTCGTTACATCTTTGCCGCCAATAAAGACATGATTCGGTGTAAACGCCGGCGGTGGTGGTGCGGAGAAGGAAGGACTTGTCAAAGCCAGCGTGAGCAACGCTGCGCCGAAGACGCGGAAACCTGTGATGGATTCGCCCGACTTTTGGGAAGTGCAAAAAACTTGGTTGGACATGGGGCGGAGCTTTCGGGAACGTGCGCATTCAGTCAAGACCGGGAACGCGCCGCGCCACGATGTTCCAGAGTTTGCGGTTTTGGTCCACCACGTCCTTGCCATAGCGGAGGTGGACTGCCTCGCGCTGCGCTAAACTCCTCCTCCGTTTCGTCCGGCCAGTGGCCCGTGCCACCCGAGCGCGGTGAGAAATGCAGGCTAGCCTCGGCCGGGATTCACGATGATGTGCGGTGACGGGAGCGGCACGATGAAGTCACCTTTGAAACCCTTCTTCGTGAGGTTCGGAATAATTTCCTCCGCGATGTGCCATGAGAAGAGCAGTGCGTAATCGGGTTGCTCGCGATAGAGACGTTCTTCGTTATCCACGGGAATGTCGCTGCCCGGCATCAGCTTGCCGATTTTATGCGAGCCGGAAACTTCCATCACGGCCTCCACGAGGCTGCTGTCCAGCCCGCAGTAGTTCACGAGCGTGCTGGCGCGCGACGGTGCGCCGATGGCGAAGATCCGGCGGTTCTGTTCGCGCAACCCGCCGAGCAGAGTGAGCAGGCCGGACTTGCTCTTGAACGTGTCCTGCGCAAATCGCTTCATGCGCGGCACCGTGTGCAGCCCAAATGATTCTTCGGCCTGAAGCTGCCGCGCCACCGTTTCGTTCGGCACGTATTTCGGATTACGCGAAGCATAGACACGAATGGAACCGCCGTGCGTCGGGATGAGCTTCACATTGAACACGCGCAGTCCCGCTGTTTCGAGCAGCCGCACCATGGACTTGAGCGAGTAGTAGCGCAGATGCTCGTGGTAAATGGTGTCGTACTGCAGCGTCTCGACGAGGCTGAGGAAGTAGTGCGACTCGTTGATGAACACGCCCTCATCGCCAATCATGTCCGCGATGGCCGCGACGATGGCGACGGGGTCTGGAATATGCGCAAAGACATTTGCGGCGGTGACGAGGGCGGGCCGGCCCAGTTCCTTGACCACTTGCGCGGCGCATTCAGTGTTGAAGAAACGGTTCCACGAGCGCACGCCCGCGGCATTGGCGAGTTGCGATTTATCCGTCGGCTCGATGCCCAGCACCGGATGACCGCGCTTATGGAAGTTGCCGAGCAACGTGCCGTCGTTCGATCCGATGTCCACGACAAGCTGGCTGGTCTTGAGCCCGAGTAGGGCGGTGGCTTCCTCGGCGAGTTGCGCAAAATTCTCGCGCAGAATCCTCGTCGTGCCGGTGGTGTAAGGATAATCCGGCGCGAAAAGAATTTCCGGCGGCGCTACAAAATTGATCTGCGCGAGTGTGCAGGCTGGGCAGAAAACGAGCTGCAGCGGGTAGCACGGCTGTTCATCCAGCGGCTGGCCCGCGGGCGGCATGGTGTTGACGGGCGGCAGATAGCCGACGAACAAAATCGGTTCCAGCGGCGATGACTGGCAGGACTGACAATTTGTGATGGGGCCGAGTTGCATGGTCTTTATCGTGTTGGTTTTCTTGGTTGCGTCCCGCTATTTGGCGGGAACCGCGAAGAGATGGGCGTTTTGAATGTACCACTGATGAGTGAGTTTCAACCCATCGAGGAAAGAAACCTTGGGCGCGAAGCCGAGCGCGCACAATTTAGTGATGTCAGGGCAACGCCGCCGGGTGCTTCCGGCTTGCAGAGGCATCTGCTCCAGACGCGCGCGCCGTCCCAACAGA
>DATHKK010000723.1:0-3882 GCA_035489355.1 Candidatus Limnocylindria bacterium | reverse complement strand
ACGCGCGGCGATCCATGTAGCGCGCCACCACGGTGGAGAGGCAACACCCAATTACGGACGGCAGCATGATGAAAACGCCGACGAGCAAGACCGTGAATGGATAAAAGTGCCACGGGACGTTTCGTGTCATGCCGTAGGCCGCGAGGAAAGGAGCGATCAAGAACAGGAACGCCCAGGATGCGATGATGCCCGATTCAATCAGCTTCCAGCGAAAGATGCTTTGCGCGCTGACCGGAAGCGTCATCAGCGCCGCGGACTCGCGATTGCGAAAAAAGTTGCTGTAGCTGATCACGAGATTGCTCAGCACGAGCAGCACGAACAGAAACGCGAAGAGCAAATACAGCAGCCGTTCCAGCAACAGCGTGCCGAGGCCGGGAAACTTGACGGCCACAAAGTGCAGCCCTTGCAGGAAAAGCCAGAACGACAGCGCGAGGTAGCCGACCATGAAAAGCGCGATGACAAACGTCAGCAGCGCGGATTGATCGCGAATGGCTTTGAGCCGCCGCCACGATTGCGCGGCGTTGGCGCGCACGAGGAGCGCGAGAGGCGAAGGCAACGAGGACTGTTCTGAGCCGACGGACACGCGGGGAATTAACACCAAACGCCAAAAACCAAACACCAAATAAACTTCAAATCCCAAACACCAATCCGCGTCACGTTTCATTCCATCCGGAAGCCAGGCACGTCGGGTGCGTGAAGTTTGGAAGGTTTGTTGGTGTTTGGTGTTTGAGGTTTGGTGTTTATATTCGACGCCACATGATTCGCTTCGGTTCGCTCGAGCTGAAATCCAACTTGTTCCTGTCGCCGCTGGCCGGCTACACGAACCTGCCGTTCCGGCTCGCCTTGCGCGAAGTCGGTGGACTGGATTTGGCCACGACCGATCTGGTGAACGCGCGGTCGCTGCTCGAGAAAAATCCCAAGGCCTTCAAGCTCATCGAAACATGTCCCGCCGATCGTCCGCTGGCCGTGCAACTCTTCGGCAGCGTGCCCGAAGAAATGCGCGACGCCGCGTTGATGCTCGAAGCGCAGGGCATTTCCTCCGTGGACATCAACATGGGTTGTCCCGTGAAGAAGGTCTGCCGCGTCGGCGGCGGCTCGGCGATGATGACTGAACTCGATAACACCGCCGCGCTGGTGCGTGGCATGGTGAACGCGGTGAAAATTCCCGTGACGGCGAAGATGCGTCTCGGTTGGGACGACGACAATATCACTGCGCCTGATCTGGCCCGTGCGTTGGAAGACGCCGGTGTCACGGCAATTTTCATTCACGGTCGCACGCGCGAACAAGGTTTCAGCGGCACGATCAATTTGGGGGGAATTCGCCGGGTCGTTGCAGCCGTGCGTACCATTCCCGTCATTGGCAACGGCGACGTGACTACGCCGCAAGCGGCGAGGAAGATGTTTGAAGAGACTGGCTGCGCGGGCGTGAGCATCGGCCGCGGCGCGTTCTACAACCCATGGATTTTCGTCCACACGCGGCATTTCCTCGACGCGGACAAACTGTTGCCCGAACCCAGTTTCGACGAACGCGTGCGCGTGATGAGCCGGCATCTCGATCTGATGATGGAAGTCTTTGGCGAGGAACATGGCTGTCGAATGTTCCGCAAAGTCGCGCCGTGGTATGCGAAGCGGTTTGGTCCTTCGAGTGTGTTCAACAAGCGGGTGGTGCTGTTGCGGTCGCGCGCCGAGTTCGATCAGATTCTCCGCGACTACATTCGATGGCGGGAACAATTCCTCGATAGTGATGGCGAGCTTCAACTTCGTTATCGCCTTGGCCCGATGGTCGCGTCGTTCATGCAAGAGCAACCTGCCGCCGCTTCGCGCGAGGCCATTCCAGTTCCCAAGGGGCCGGTCGAGGTCTGGTGATACCGGCTGTGCTCGTTGGCTCGGTAACATTTTCGATGTGACACGATTTTTCGGCGTGACCACTCTCCTGGACATCGCATGACACAACCCGACGAACTCAAAAAGGACGAACCGCTAGTCTGGTCCACCGGAACTGGGACCGATGTGTGGGCACTGTTCTGCGCCTGTATCGCGGGGGACCTGGAAGACGTGCGGGGGTTGATTCAAAAAGATCCTTCGCTCGTGCGCTGCCAGTACAATTACCGCAAGCCGCTCTATTTCGCCGTGCGGGAAAATAAGATCGCCGTCACCGAATTCCTTCTCGAACACGATTCGAACCCCATCGGCCTCGCCGTGAACGACTCCCTCCTCGAAATCGCGCGCGACCGCGGCTACGCGGAGATGGAGAAGCTGCTGGAGGCGAAGCTCGCCACGCTCCACAACATTTCTCATCGGGGCGAAGCGGTTGCCGAAACCATCCGCCAGCGTGACGGCGCGAAGATGCGCAGCCTCATCGATGCCTCGCCCGAATTGCTCCACGCCGGCGACCTGCGATCCAATCAGCCCATTCACTGGGCCGCGATGACGCGCCAGCTCGATCTTATCGACGAGCTGCTCGGGCGCGGCGCGGACATCAATGCCCGCCGTTGTGATGGCGCGCGGCCGATTCATCTGAACAATGGCGATTACCACTATCGCGGCTGGGACCGCGTTCCGAAGGACACCGCGCCCACGCCGCGCGCCGTTTACGAGCACCTCCGCGCCCGCGGCGCGTTCTGCGACATCTGCACCGCCGCGTGGTTCGACGACCTGAATCGGGTCCGCGAATTGTGCGATCAAGATCCGTCGCTCGCCAATCGCCCTTCAGATTCCGTCACCTACTACGCTTGTTCAGGCACGCCGCTGCGCAATGCCGCCGCCGGCGGACACATCGAGATCGTCCGGCTGCTCCTCGACCGCGGCGCGGAGCCGAATCTGCCGGAGGAAGGCATCGCACCGCGCGGCCACGCGCTTCATTCGGCAGTCGTCCGGGGCCACATCGAAATCGTGAAGCTCCTGCTGGAACACGGCGCGCATCCCAATGTGGAAGTCGAGAGTTCCGCCGATACCTTGAGCGCGGCGCTGGCCAGTGCAGGCTATTCCACCAAGCCGAACACGGAGCTGGTAGAACTGCTCTGTTCACACGGCGCGGCGCGCGCGGTTCACCTGCTTGCTTACAGCGGCGATGTTCTGACGGCGGCAGCGGTCTTCGCCGCCAACCCCGCGCTCGTGAATAATCCAGAGGCGCTCGCCAACGCGGCCGGTGAGGGCCACGAGAGCTTCGTTCGCCTGATGCTGCGCTATCAGCCTGATTTGCCAAAGCGCATCAATTTTCCCGCGTGGTCTGTGGGTGCGAAAACGCGCGCATTGAACGAACTGCTCTTCCAGCACGGCATGAACGCCGGCGCGTCCGACTGGCTCGGCATCACGGCCTTGCATCATCTGGCAGGAAGTGGCGACGTGGAGAAAGCCGGCTGGTTCCTCGACCGCGGCGCTGACCTCCACGCGCGCGACGAAGACATTTGCTCCACCCCGCTTGGTTGGGCTGCGAAGTTCGGCCGGAAAGCGATGGTCGAGTTCCTCCTGTCCCGCGGCGCTCAACCAAACCGGCCCGACGATCCGCCCTGGGCCACTCCGCTCGCCTGGGCGACGCGCCGCAGCCACAGCGAGATTGTTGAACTGCTGAAGCAACACGGCGCTCGCTGAATCAAACCGGTGTTCGACGACAACAACAACTGAAGCTCGGCAGCAAACGATTAATCCCTTCAACTCCGGACCATCATGGAACGCGTCACCGGAATCGGCGGCCTCTTTTTCCGCGCGAAAGATCCCATCGCGCTCGCTCAGTGGTACAAGGACGCCCTCGGCATCGATTTGGTGCCCGCGGATTACAGTCAGAAGCCATGGTCGCAGGAAGCCGGGCAGACCGCCTTCGCGCCCTTTGCCAGCGACACGGACTACTTCGGCAACATAGAAAAGCAGTGGATGATCAATTTC
>DATHKK010000722.1:0-6557 GCA_035489355.1 Candidatus Limnocylindria bacterium | reverse complement strand
TAAGGGCCGATGAAGCAACCTTCGCCAATCTGCGCGCCAGGATGAACAATCGCCGTCGGGTGAACGCTCTTCATCACTGATCGATCAGCATGAACGTGACTTCTGCTTCGCTCACGGGCTCGCCATCCACGGAGCAGACGCCTTTGGCTTTGCCGATCTTACCGCGCGATTTCGTCATCTCCACGTCGATGACGAGCGTGTCGCCCGGGCGCACTGGCTTGCGCCACTTCACGCTTTCGGCGGACATGAAGTAAGCAAGTTTCCCCGCGTTCTCGGCCTGACGCATCATCAGGATGCCGGCGACCTGCGCGATGGCCTCGAGCTGCAACACGCCGGGCATGATCGGATGGGCTGGAAAATGTCCCTCGAAATAAAACTCTCCGATGCTGACCTGTTTGACGGCGGTGATTTTGTTCCCCTCAATGCGCGTGACTTTGTCCACCATCAGAAACGGGTGCCGATGCGGCAGAATCTTCATCACCTGCATCACGTCGAGCGTGGCGCCATCGCGGACGAGTGGTTCCGTCGGCGCGACGGTTGTTGTCACCGCCGGCTTCTCGGAAGGCACTGGACGCTCACGCTCGATCGGTTGTAGAGGCGGGGGCGCAAAAGTTTGCGCAGCCACCAAGGGTTTGCGGATCTGCGTTTGAATCGCTTTGACCAGCTCCACATTGGCGGAGTGACTCGGCTTAATCGCCATGACGTGGCCTTGGATCGGCCGCCCGAGCAGCGAAAGGTCGCCAATGATATCGAGAATTTTGTGCCGGACAAATTCCTCCGGGTAGCGCAGCGGCTCGTTGGTGAGCACCGCGTCATCGCGAATGACCACGGCGTTCTCCAAGCTGCCCCCGCGAATCAAGCCGCTTTTGTAGAGATACTCAATCTCCTCGAAGAAGCAGAACGTGCGCGCATGGGCCAGTTCCTTGCGCCATTTATCGGGTGTGAGTTCCACACTGTAGAATTGCGTGAAACGCCCGCCACCATCCGCGCTGGTGCAACTGATCTTGAAATGCTCGTGCGGGAACACCGACATGATCGACTCGCCCACCTGCAACTCGATCGGCTCCTTGATGCGATACGGTTCGCGCGCTTCAGCCATCGGCACCGCGCCCGCCGCGTCGATCATGCGCACGTATTCGCGGGCGCTGCCGTCGGCGATGGGCATTTCGTTGGCATCGATCTCGACCACAGCATTGTCTATCTCGCAGCCCGCAAATGCCGCGAGCACATGTTCGACCGTGTGAATCTTAAGGGCGCCGCGTCCCAACGACGTGGAACGATTGGTTTCCACAACTTGCTCGACGCGAGCTTCGAGTTCCGGTTTGCCCTCCAGATCGAGGCGGCGGAAACGGATGCCGCTGTTCGGCGCCCCCGGGGCAAAGGTCATGTTCACGCGATTGCCGCTGTGCAGACCGATGCCGGAGAAACTCACTGACCGCCGCAGAGTTTGCTGTTGTGACACGACCGCCATTAAACAAACGGTGTAAATCAATGGCAAGCGGCACTTCCCGGATCACGAGTCAGGCAAGAAACCGCGCACATGCACCGTAGCGCGGGCGTCCTCGCCTGCGAGTTCTGGCCGCGTCTCGCGGCCAGAACCTCTTTCCAGGGGCGAGACGCCCCGCGAACCCGCAGCCGAGGACGGCTGCGCTACGAACCGAGCGTATGCCGCAGCGTATCGTTGGAATCGCTTTAGGCCGCGAACCGGTTGTGCAGAATCACCAACCCGCGAGGCGCGAGCAGAATGATCACGACAAGCAGAGCCAGCGCGAGCAGCGGCGTGCAATCAAGTTTGCCCAAACGCAACGGACGCCAGTTCAGCGGACGGAGCAGGTTGCTCGCAGTCGTGTTGATGAATTTCCACCAACGCGCATTCCCGAGATACACGTAGCTGGACACCACGTGCAACACGAGCACGAGCGCGATGATGTATTGCCAGAGCAGCCAGCCACCCACGCCGATGACGGCCGCCTGGGCGCAGAGTTGTTGGAACGATTTTAAGGGCAGATGAATTTGCACGGCCGCCAGCAAGGGGCCGAGCGTCAGCCACAACATGAAGGTGATCAGAAAGGGCAGCAACAAGCAAAGCCACGCCGGGCAGCGGGAGAGAATTCCGAGATGTGCGCGCACGAGATGAATCCACGGATCAGTCGTCCTGACATTCCGATTCACTGCCGCAATGAGCAGGAGTGAAAAATAAAGGACGGCCAGGAACAGCAGGAAGTTGAGTAACGAAAAAATCAACATGCGCGTAAAGAGGTCGCTGCGGAAGTGGAGCACGAATGCGCCGAGGGAAAATTGCGGCGTCCAGTGCGCGGCCGCGCCCAATTGCGAATAGACGATCGGGCGCACGAGGAGAATAGCCAGCAGCACGAGAGGTGAACTCCATCTTTCCCGCGTCGCTGCTCCTGCGCGGCGGAGCGTGCCGACGAGCGCAATGCCCGGCGCACGCGAGAACGACGTCAATCGGCTGCTGCGCCAATTCAGCCAGAGCAAGAGACAGACGCAGTTCAGGATGAAGTCGAGGACCGCCATGTGTGTTGGCGGAAGGCTACGCGCGCCGGAAAAGGCTTGTCACATTTTTTTCAGGAGCGTCTCGGCCATTTCGCTTGGGGTTTCGGCGACACCGATGCCAGCTTCGCGAAACGCGGCGATCTTGGCCGCGGCTGTGCCTTTGCCGCCGCTCACGATGGCGCCGGCGTGGCCCATGCGGCGTCCCGGCGGAGCGGTCGCTCCCGCGATGAAGCCAGCGACCGGCTTGCGGCAATTCTTTTTGATCCACTCAGCCGCTTCTTCTTCAGCAGTGCCGCCGATCTCGCCAATCATGATGATGCCGTGCGTTTCGGGATCGTCATTGAACATCTTGATCACATCGAGGTGCGAGGTGCCGTTCACCGGATCGCCGCCGATTCCCACGCACGTGCTTTGGCCGACGCCGCGCGAAGTGAGTTGCCACACCGCTTCGTAAGTGAGCGTGCCGCTGCGCGAGACCACTCCGATGTTGCCCTTCTTGTGAATGTAGCCCGGCGCAATGCCGATGCGGCAGCCGCCGTGCGAATCCTTGCCTTCGCCCGGCGTGACGATGCCAGGGCAATTGGGACCGATGAGCCGCGTCTTTTTGCCGATCATCGCCTGCTTCGCGCGCACCATGTCGCGAACTGGAATTCCCTCGGTGATGGCTACCACCAGATCGAGGCCGGCGTCCACGCCCTCAAGAATCGCGTCAGCCGCAAACGGCGGTGGGACGAACACCGCACTGGCCGTTGCACCGGTTTGTTTCACCGCTTCCGCGACCGTGTCGAAGATCGGCACCTTCACGCCCGCGTGTTCAAAAACCTGCCCGCCTTTACCGGGGGTGACACCGGCCACGACGCGCGTGCCGTATTCGATGGAGAGCCTGGCGTGGCGCGCGCCGAATTCGCCGGTGATGCCTTGAACAAGAACTTTGGTGTCGGGTTTAACGAGAATAGCCATTGTGGTGAAAGTAATCAGTTATCTGTGAATCAGTAATCAACGTCCCGGGTTCCGTTTGTGAATCGTGATGGAGTTACCATCGGGATCAAACACCATCGCCATGCGGCAGACCGGCGTGGCGAGCGACTCCATCCGGAACTTCACGTTGTTCTTTTGCAAGTGCGCGATGGCTTCGTCAAAGTTCTCGACCTCCAGCCCCACAGTGCATCCATCCGCGTTCGGTTTGAACCCCGGGGCGCTGCCAATCGCGAGCGCATAAGGCCCCCACTCATATTCCGTCCACTTGCCATGCTCCGTGTCGGTCACCGTCGTCGGCTTCAGCCCAAGCACGCCCTCATAAAAGCCCCGCGCGCGCGGCATGTCCGTGACCGCGTAACAGGAAAAAGCTATTTCAATGACTTTGAGCATCTGTCCTCGCTTTATAACTGAGAGTTTTTCAATCGTTTAAAAAAGCTGCGCGCCAATTGCGCGAACGATGAATTTCGCCGGCGCGAACTCCGAATATTCTGCGACAATTCCTGCCGCATCGCTTCGCATTCTTTTTGCGTGAGTTCATTTTGTTTCGCCAACTCGACGATCTGATTCTGGATCGCGATCAACTGTTTGAGTTGCTCGATTTCATCGATCCTTGGCCTGGGTTTGGCCCGCCTCTCGCTGCCGACCACCATCATCCGTCGTCCGTTCTACTTGATCGATTTTACAACCTTTTGCGCTGCATCTGCCATGCTGTCGCCACTGATGATGGTGAGACCGCTTTCGGCCAGCGTCTTCTTCCCGGCCACAACGTTGTTGCCTTCGAGACGAACAACGAGGGGCAGTTTCAATCCCGTTTCCTTCACCGCTGCGACGATGCCGGTTGCGATGACGTTGCAATCCATGATGCCCCCGAAAATGTTCACGAAGATCGCCTTTACCGACGGATCGCTGAGAATGATTTTGAACGCCGCCGTGACCTGGTCTTTGCTCGCGCCGCCGCCCACGTCGAGGAAGTTGGCCGGACTCGCTCCGAAGTGCTGGATGATGTCCATCGTGGCCATCGCAAGGCCCGCGCCGTTGACGAGACAGGCGATGGAACCGTCGAGCTTGATGTAATTCAGGTTGAACTTGCTGGCTTCGATTTCGAGCGGCGATTCCTCGGCGAGGTCGCGCATCTCCTGAATGTCCTTGTGGCGATAGAGCGCGTTGTCGTCGAGACCAATCTTGGCGTCCACGGCGACCATCTTCTCTTTGCCATCCGCGCCGATGCAGATGCAAAGCGGATTGATCTCCACCATCGAAGCGTCGGCCTCCCACCACGTCTTGTACACGCCCGCAAAAAGTTTTGCCGCCTGATTGGCCAGGTCGCCTTTGAGTCCGAGCGCGGCGGCGACTTTGCGTCCCTGCCACGATTGAAAACCCATCGCGGGATCAACATGCTCCTTGATGATTTTCTCCGGCGTCTTCTCCGCGACCTCCTCGATGTCCACGCCGCCCTCCGTGCTGGCCATGATCAGCGGACGCGAATTCGCACGGTCGAGCAGCACGGCGAGATAAAACTCTTTCTTGATATCTTCCGCCGCCGCGACCAGTACCGTGCTCACGACCCGTCCCTCCGGTCCTGTCTGTTTCGTGACGAGTGTGTTGCCGAGCATCGCCTTGGCGTGCGCCGTCGTTTCCTCGACGGACTTGGCGAGCTTCACGCCGCCCTTGAATCCATCCTTGAACACGCCTTTGCCGCGCCCACCTGCATGGATTTGCGATTTAATAACCGCGAGCTTGTGGCCCGCGGCAAAAATCTTTTCCGCCGCCGCCTTGGCTTGTTCGACGGTCTTGCACGGCTCACCGGGAGGAACGGCGACGCCGTATTGCGCGAGGAGTTGTTTGGCTTGGTACTCGTGAATGTTCATCGAAAATTGTTGAAGGTCAGTTGTGCGCGGCAAGCATTTGCAAAACGCCGGTCGGGCAGATTTACCTTTGATCCAGCGGCACCAACTTTAAGCCGACCGGGCCGGTGTAGAGCGACTGTGGGCGAATCAATCGGTTATCCGCCAACTGCTCAAGAACATGCGCCGTCCAGCCACTCGTGCGCGCGATGGCGAAAATTGGTGTGAACAAGTCCGTGGGAATGCCGAGTGACCAGTAAACCGTGGCGGAGTAGAAATCGACGTTCGCGTTCAGGCCTTTCTTATCCAGCATCAATTGCGCAATGCGTTCGCTCATCTGTATCCACTTCGCGTCGCCGACTTTCGCGCTGAGGATTTGCGCCATGCGCTTGAGATGCGGCGCACGCGGATCGAGCGTTTTGTAAACGCGATGACCGATGCCCATGATCTTGCGTTTGTTCGCCAGCGCATCTTCGATGTACTCATCCACTTTCTCCAGCGAACCGATTTCCTGGAGCATCTTGATCACGCCTTCGTTCGCGCCGCCGTGCAACGGGCCTTTCAGCGTGCCGATGGCCGTGGTTATCGCGGAATACATGTCGCTCAACGTCGCGATCGTCACGCGCGCGCTGAACGTCGAGGCGTTCATGCCGTGGTCGGCGTGGAGCACGTAGCACATGTCCATCGTGCTCACCATTTCATCGTTCGGTTTCTCGCCGTTGATCATCCAGAGAAAATTCGCGGCCTCGCCCAGCGCCGGGTCGGGATGGATCAACTCCTTCTTCTGTCGGGCGCGATGGGAGTAAGCGACGCAGATTGGAATCTGCGCGATGAGCCGGCGCGCCTTGCGCCGCTGCGCGTCCATCGTGTCATCGTCGGCCACCGTATCGAAGCAGCCCAGCGCCGACACCGCGGTGCGCAACGCATGCATGGGCGGCGTGCTGCGCGGAAATTTTTTGATGATGTCGATGACGCCCTTGGGAATTTCCCGATACGCCACGAGCGCGGATTTCAGTTCGTCCAGTTCCTGGCGGTTGGGCAGGTGGTTGTGGTGGAGCAGATAAACCACCTCTTCGTAGCTGACCTTGCCGGCGAGTTCGTCGATGTCGTAGCCGCCGTAAATCAATTTGCCGACGTCGCCCTGCACGTCGCTCAAACTGGTGCGCGCCGCGACGACGCCTTCCAAACCTTTGCCTGCCGCTGACGTAGCTGAACTGCTCA
>DATHKK010000721.1:0-2599 GCA_035489355.1 Candidatus Limnocylindria bacterium | reverse complement strand
CTTCGCCCTTTTTCAGGCGTAGGAGATACTTCGTCGCGGCGACGAGATCTTCCTTGGTTAAGATGCGAGAAGCGTTCTCGTCCTTCAGCCCGAGCTTCTGGTTGATCTTGTAGCGGCCCACACGGCCGAGGTCATAACGCTTCGGATCGAAGAACAGGCGCTTGATGAGCGCGCGAGCATTCGCGGCCGTCGGCGGATCGCCAGGGCGAAGACGACGATAAATATCCTTCAGCGCCTCCTCTACGTTCTTGGTGGGATCCTTCTTCATGCACTTGATGACGATCCCTTCGTCCGCCGTCGTGTCCACGACACGAATCTTATTCACGCCGAGTTCCGCGATCTGCTTCACCACTGCTTTGGAAAGCGGTTCGAAAGCGCGCGCCACGACGATGCCCTTGTCCGTGTCCGTCGCGTCTTCGACCAGCACCTTATTCTGAATGTCTTCGAGCTTCTCGGCTTCCTTCACCGTCAACTCTTCGATGTCATAGAAAAGCTTGAGAATGTCCGCGTCCGAGCCGTAGCCCAGCGCCCGGAAAAAAGTCGTTGTGAGAAACTTCCGGCGGCGCTTCTTGCGGTCGAGATACACGTAGAGCATGTCGCTCGTGTCGAACTGCGCTTCATACCACGAACCGCGATCGGGAATGATGCGGAAGCTGTGCAGCGTCTTGCCGTTCGCATGCTGGGTCGCTTCGAACGCGATACCGGGCGAGCGGTGCAACTGGCTGACGATGACGCGCTCGGCGCCATTGATGACGAACGTTCCCTGCGGAGTCATGAGCGGCAGTTCGCCCATGAACACTTTCTCTTCCTTCGCGCCTTTTTCTTCCTTCAGCTTGAAGGTGACATAGAGCGGCGCGCCGTAGGTGATACCTTCGCGCAAGCACTCGAGCCAATCGATCTTCGGGTCGCCGATTTCGTAGCTGTCAAAATCTAAAACACATTTCCCGTCATAACTCTCGATCGGGAACACCTCGGTGAACACCGCCTGCAACCCCATGTTCTTGCGCTTGCTAGGCGCGGTATCGAACTGGAGGAATTCCTTGTACGAATTCGTCTGCAACTCGATCAGGTTCGGAGGTGCGATCGGTTCCTTGATTTTTCCGAAGTTGATTCTTTCGTTCGCTCGCGATGCCATGATTGACCTTTTTCAGTTGGCCGGCGCACAGGCGCCCGCCGATTTCCACCAAACAACACAAGGCAAGTGCTCCCGCGTTCCGGGAAAACTTGCCCATTTCAACCGACTAAACTGTTCCGGCGTTCACTGCCGGGACGATAAATATCCAAAATCTTTCAGTAACCGGGAGCGATGAGACATTGCAGTTTGAAGTTTTGCTCAAAATAAGTTCTCCGTTGCCAAACCATCCATCCAAACGACAAAAAGGCCCCCAACCTCTGGTTTTCCACCGGAAATTCAGGGTTGAAGCCTCTTGTTTATTGTTTCACGCCCAAACGACTGAGGGGCGAAGTTATGGAACGAACATTAGCTTGTCAAAGGGTTTTCTTTTTCTTTCGCAAAAGGGCTGCGGCCCGGTCTAATAACCGGTGCCGCAGCCAGAATTCAGCCTGCCACTTAGTTTGAGAGAACGTTTCGCAAATTAATGCTCACACGACTCTCGTCGCCCCGTCGATCATTCGGCTCCTGCGCTTTACGGTTGTCCACTTGAGACCCTTCTTCAGTGAAACTTTCCGCGCCCGGCTGCCCCGCATTGCGTGAATTGCTGTAGCAGCCCGTCAATAGAATGATCGTAGCTGCTGCGATGAATACTTGTTTCATAACCCTCCACCTCCTTTGGCCTCACGGTAATCCAGTTGTCCCAATGCGCAAACGACGCCAGTGCTGACTTTAAGTGAACACCGGGCGGTGACGCGCGACAGGTGAAAACAAAAACGGCAAGCGTTCCCATCGAAAACACTTGCCGTCTGAATTGGATTCGGAAGCGGTCGCCCCGCTGCCCGTTTTGCAAGCTTACTTGACTTCGACCTTGGCGCCCGCTTCTTCGAGCTTCTTCTTGGCCGCTTCGGCGTCCGCCTTCGGGGCTCCTTCGAGCACCGGCTTGGGCGCGCCTTCGACAAGCGCTTTTGCGTCCGCGAGGCCGAGACCGGGCTTCACTTCGCGTACGACCTTGATGACGGAGATCTTCTTGTCCGCAGGAGCGGAAACGAGGATCACGTCAAAGGTGGTCTGGGCTTCAGCCGCCGGAGCTGCTGCGCCACCGCCGCCCGCACCCGGTGCCGCTGCGGCCGCGACCGGAGCCGCTGCCGTCACACCCCACTTGCCTTCGAGTTGCTTCACGAGATCGGCGACTTCCATCACCGTCAGCCCGCTCAATTGTTCTACGATTGCTGCTATGTCAGCCATGTTACCTTTCAGTCTCGTCGTCATCCGAGGCCACGGATGTTTTGAGCTCACGAGCCCGTGAACCGACGATTTACTTTTGTTGTTGTTTGTTAATTCCTCCGTGCCGTGGCCACGGCGCGAAGAAAGTTGAAATCACTTTTGCTCTTTATCCACCCTCGCCTGGAGCACGCGGGCCAACTGGCTTCCC
Source organism: Candidatus Limnocylindria bacterium (assembly GCA_035489355.1). GTDB lineage: Bacteria > Verrucomicrobiota > Verrucomicrobiia > Limisphaerales > SIBH01 > JANNGC01. The sequence continues at coordinate 53 of DATHKK010000721.1, read as the reverse complement.
GGTGTGTTCAGCAAAGCCACGAGGCGCGTGGCCGGCGTGTTCAACAGGCCGAG
>DATHKK010000720.1:0-2693 GCA_035489355.1 Candidatus Limnocylindria bacterium | reverse complement strand
TCCGGTATTGTTGACCGCCGGATCATAAAACTGCCAGCCCATGGCGATCCAAAGGCGACCGTTAAAGAAAAATGAGGACGAGCCCGGCGGCCAGCCAAAATCGATATTATACGATCCGTATGGCCGTGGTGTGCTCGGCGGCAGCAATGGCGACGACGCACCCTCTCCAGAAATCTGGCGGCCAAGTTGAAGGCGCAGCCAGTGAAGTTTGCCCGGATCACGATCGAAGCCAGTCAACGAACTCGCGATGAGTGACACAAAGCGATCGGCGTGATTCGTCTGGAACGGCGCTGCTTTTTGTCCGCCGTTCGCGAGCTTGAAGTATTCGTAGTCTTCCATCGCCTCGCGCATCAGTTCCGAACGGATCGTCGGCACAAGGTTCGTCCCGTTTGATACGGTCATGAGTGGCGCATCCAGACCGGAGGCACTCCAACCCTCGACTCGATGATGCCACGCCAGCCATGTGAGCAGGCGCGTATCGAGTGCGGGGCGATTGGTCTGGTTCGGGGCAATGTAGTGGGCTCCATCGCTCGGCAGCGAATACCACCACGTCTGCTCGCCGTGGTCGCGCCGACGCGTGAGGGAGTTGCCCATCGCGCTTGAATACGTCGGCAAATGAGCCAGCCAAATTTCGTATCCCTGCCCGGGATAAAGCGGGTTATTGTAAATCTCGGGCTTCGCCTCCTCTGAAATCATCAGCCGCAACTTCGGCGCAGCCTGCCGGCTGAGTTGCGCAAGCCACGCAGCCAGATTGTAGTCGTTTGTGGTCTGCGGCTCGTTCATCACGAAGTAAATGGCCTTTGATAAATAATCGTGTCCCCATGGATTGCCTCCTCCGTTCGTCGGCACCGAAGGATCACAATAATTCTGAAGTGCCGTCAGGAAGTTCGCCCAGGCCGCGTTGTAAGCCGCAGTTCCGTATTGCGGCCCGCGTGGATCACCCGTGATCGATTGCCCACAGAAGATGGTGGGCCGCGGTTGCGCATTATCGATGAAAGTCTGGGTGATGAAGTTCGGGAACCCGACACCGTCGTTGAAGCCAATCCCGGCGACAAATTTCTGCGCGAGCGAGCGAATGGAAAAGAGGGCCGGTTGATCGCCCTCGTCGTAGAAGGACGCGCAGCGTGCCGGATTCGCAAAAGTATCCCACGTAATGTTGTGCTGCATGCCGCTGGGCCACGTGACCGCACGCGGTGTGAGTCGATGCTGATGAAACCAGCGCTTAATCTCCGTGGCGTCGCCAGATGTCCCGGAGAAATTCCATTCCACAATCGAACCAAAAACTGTTTCCGCGGGAAGCGTAAAGTCGAACACGTGAACGCGAATCGGAACACTGAGGTCCGGCGAGCCAGGCAGCGCGCAAGTAATCGTGTTGGAGTAAACACCCGCCAAAGCATTCGTCGGCACGAAAACCGTCAGCCAGAAAACATGGTTGCTGCCCGCACAGAGCGTCTGCGCTGCGCCGAAACTAATCGGCTCCAGTCGGTCTGGATTTCCCGCTGCACAGGCCGTCGCACCGTAGCTCACATCATGCAGTGTCGCGGCGGGAACAATGGCCGACGGTCCGGCCCAATTGCCGAGACTCAACGTGCGCGTGCCCGCCGTCGCCGCACGAACTACCACTTGCACGGGCTCGTACTCGTTACGCGCCGCATGGAGAGTGAGCGCATTGCTGCGGGCGACGGGCGGAGCCGTGTCACGCAGGACTTTCCAGGTGGGCGGCGCGACCCAGATCATGGAGGAGGCATTACTGTGAATGGTGAAGAAGAAGTTGCTGGTCACGGTTGAGTTCGGAATCGCAGGCGCGCCTCGTACCACAAAAGGAACATGCGCCAGTAAAGCGATTCCCATCAGCACGCGGATTCTATCAATCCACACTCCCATAGATGGAATAGGTATGCGCTCAGGCCGCGCACGGATCGAGCATTAATCTGGTTGCGAGGCCTACGCCCGCCGCCCCTTGATCGCCGCCAAAATCTCCGCCACGACCTCTCCTTTCGCCTTTCGCCCCTTGCGGACCCTTGACGTGCAAACGCATGCTCACCTGCCCCGCATCCATATCGCGCCCCGCCGATAACGAGCATGCTGGTGCTGCGCAGGCCAGTCACCCGAGAGTTCGGCGCGGAATCAGGTCCGGGGTTGCGGAAGCACTTTGGTCAGGCGCAAAACAAGGTCGCGATAGCCGCGCGACAAAGATGTGCCTACAAGTCAACGTTCAAATGGTGAACGCCGCCTCAATGCCACGCCTCTCGCCAGAACGCTCGCGACTAATTTCATCACTCCGATCAACTCCGACCGAATACACGGTGAAACCTTTTGCCAAACGTCGAAACCCCAGCGGTTCCCCATTGAACGGAACATTGCGAAATCTCTCCACTTCACATGCGACTACCGCCGCACGCCTGCGCGCTTCGAAGCTCGCGAACCGCGTTACCATCTTGTCGACGGCGGGAAGGAGCATTTTGGAAAACAGTCTCGGCGGAAACTGCTTCAGCGCCGCGTCGAGTTCCCGCTTCAGCTTTCGATACTTCGCTTTCCGTTTCCGTGCGTAACCTGGCAGCGGCGCGGATATACCACTACACGTTCGTTGCCAATAGGTAGTCCGATTTTGGGTGGGTCTTCAGTTCACGCAGCCGCGCATGGCCGCGGTCGATGCGACGCCCCCGCCCTGCCCTGCTTCACTGCCGGCGCTT
>DATHKK010000719.1:0-2440 GCA_035489355.1 Candidatus Limnocylindria bacterium | reverse complement strand
AGCCGCGATTTGCTCAAGCGCGCGTTTCTTTCCTCGACGCTCGTGCCGCGACATACCCGCGTCGAAGTGTTAACCGGGAACACGCGCATCGGGCGTGGCGACGTGATTCGTATCGAGGCGCTCGCGCGCGGCGTGGTCCCGCACAATGGCAAGCTCATCGTCAAGATGTCCGGCAAGCGCACCCAGGAATATCCGCTCGATAGGGACAAGGATGGCAAATTCGTCCGCGCGCTTGAGAACGTGCAGCAGGAATTCAGTTACACCGTGCGGCTGAACGATGGCGTGAGCGACGCGCATCAGGTGAAAGTCGTGCCGCGTCCCAGCATCGCCTCCATTCAGTGCGAGCAAACGTTTCCGGCTTACACCCGCCTGCCGAACATGAAACGCGCCCCCGGCGATCTCACGTTGCTCGCAGGCAGCAAGCTCTCAGTCACCGCCACGGCGACGCACGACATCAAGCGTGCCGCGATCCGCCTCGCTGGTCTGATCAACGACGTGCCGATCCAGATCGATGCGCAGAAACCGCGCGAGTTGCGCGGCGAGTTCGCGATTCCATCGAAGGGCCTGAGCGGATTCTCAATCGAGATGTTGGACACGAACGGGATGGAATCGCGCGACGCCGCCGTCTATCGCATCGATGTCGTGCCGGATCGCGCGCCGAAAGTCCGCATCGTTTATCCCGATCGTCGTGAGGAATTGGTCACGCGCCAGGCGGTGCAACCCATTGGCTTCGAAGCCACGGATGATTTTCGTCTCGCGCTGGCCAAGCTGCGTTATCGCGTGGGCGAATCCGAGGACGCTGAAATCAAAACCATTGACCTCGAAGTCGGCACAAACGTGGTGAAGGAGATGAAGAATCGCTACGAATGGATCATCCGCGACTTCCAGCCGCCGCTGCCTGAAGGCACGCGCATCGAGTTCTGGCTCGAGATGCAGGACAACAACGACGTGACCGGTCCCGGCATTGGCGTGACCGAGCACCAACTCCTGCGCGTCGTGAGCGAGAACGAGAAGCGCGCCGATCTGCTGAACCGCGCCGGAGATTTTCTTGGGACCATCACCGACGTGACGGGCGACCAGGAGAAACTGAACTTCACGCTGGGCACTTTGATCTACGAGCGGAAGTGAGCGGACATGGATTCGAAATGAGCCTCTTTGCCCCGACTGCTACTCTCGCACCATGAAATGGCGCACGCGTTTATTCCTGATTCTCCTGAGCGTGCTCATCGTCGCGTTTCTCGTGGACCAATGGCGGCGCACGCATCTCGAATCCAGCCAGGACAAAAACATTCTTGCCGCCGCGCGCAAATACGACGTGGATCCGGCGCTCATCAAGGCCGTCGTGTGGCGCGAGAGCCGGTTCAATCCACGTGCGCACGGCAGCAAAGGCGAAACGGGCTTGATGCAAATCATGGAGAACACCGGGCTGGATTGGGCGGGCGCTCAACGTGTTCCGCTCTTCTCATCTTTGACACTGCGCGACCCGGTGCAGAACATCGATTGCGGCACCTGGTATTTGAGGAAGTCGCTCGCGCGCTATGCAAAGACGGATGATCCGGTGCCGTATGCGCTGGCGGATTACAATGCGGGCCGCGGCAATGCGTTGAAGTGGATGACGGGTGAGGCCGTGACCAACAGCGCGGCGTTCGTGGAACAAATTGGATTTCCTTCCACGCGCGACTACGTGCGAGCGGTCCAGCAGCGGCAGCAAAAATATGCGCGTGAGTTTGAGGCGCAAAAATAGCCGGTCAATCTTCGGTCAGCGCCATCATGCGCTGTTGCAATTCGGCCTTGAGCACGAGGCGCTGCTCTTCCGTCAGTTCACGTGGGACGGAAAGCGGCATCCCGATGCGCACTTCACAATATGAGAATGGCCATGGAATTTGAAACTGGTCCCAGCTTTTCAAAATGATCTTTCTCCGTATCCAGACCGACACCGGCAGAATGGGCGAGCCGCTAAGCTGCCCGAGAGCGACAACGCCGTCCTGGATGACGTAACGCGGGCCGCGCGGACCATCGGGCGTAATCGCGACGCTGTAGCCGCGGTCGGTGTAAGAAGTCAGTTCGAGCAATGCCTGCGCGCCACGGCGGCTCGACGAACCGCGCACAGCCTCCACTTTGAAGTAGCGCAGCGTCCGCGCGAGCAGACCTCCGTCATGGCTGGCGCTGATGAGGGCGGCCAAACCGGAGGAGTGAATTCGCTTCCGGCCAAAGCGTTTCCAGATCGTCATGGAGAGCGCGAGGCGATTGTGCCAGGAGCAGAAAATCATTGGGGGGTGAGGCTGGTTGAGAAAGCCGTGCGGGTCGAGGAAGCGGCACCGCCACGTGAGCGAAACCAAACGAAACCCAAAATAGATCAGAAAAGCGCCGAGGTGATGACGCCACTTGAGTTTGCGCGGCACAATGACGCGGCCGTTCTGCGCGCCAGTCGCGGCTTGAG
>DATHKK010000718.1:0-3116 GCA_035489355.1 Candidatus Limnocylindria bacterium | reverse complement strand
TGGAGCTGTCCGAAAAGGAATTGGCGCGACAGGAAAAACTCACACGCACGGCCGGCGCGACGACAGAGCAAGACATCGATCGTGCGCGTTCCGATCGCGATCAGAATCGTCAGCGCGTCGCGCAGCTTGGAGCCGAACTGGTAACGGCGAAGCTAGGGTCGCGCGCCGACCAGATCATCGCAGCAGAAGAAAACGTCCAGGCCTTGCAAGCGGCGCTGGCCAAAGCCGAATGGGACCTCTCGCAAAAGCGCCAGGCGGCTACCGAGGCGGGCGTCGTTTTCGACACGATGTATCGCGAGGGAGAATGGGTGGCAGCGGGCCGTCCCGTGGTCGCGCTGTTGCCGCCGCGGAACGTGAAGCTGCGCGTCTTCGCGCCGCAGACTTCTCTTGGTTCCATTCATATCGGCGATGCGCTCCAGGTGTTCGTCGATGGCGCGAAGGAACCGGTGACGGGCAAAGTCAGTTTCATTTCACCGCGCGCGGAGTACACGCCGCCGGTGATTTACAGCCGCGACAATCGCAACAAATTCGTTTTCCTCGTCGAGGCCGTGTTCGAACCGGCCGCCGCCCAGCAGTTACACCCGGGCCAACCCGTGGATGTGCAGTTCAATTTCCCTCGCCAGCCATGAGCGACGATCTGGCCATCGACGTGCGCGGGATGACCAAGCGGTTTGGAAAACTGACCGCCGTCGATCACATCGATCTGGAGGTTCGCACGGGCGAAATCTGCGGCTTCCTCGGACCGAACGGCAGCGGCAAGACGACGTTCATACGAATGCTTTGTGGATTGCTGCGCCCGGACGATGGCCAGGGAATGTGCCTCGGCAAGGACGTGATTCGAGACAGCGAGGCGATCAAACGCGAAGTCGGCTACATGACGCAGCGATTCAGTTTTTGGGAAGATTTGAGCATCGCTGAGAACTTGGATTTCGTCGCGCGCATGTATTCAGTGCCGAATCGCCGTGAGGTCGTGGGCGAAAGTCTTAAACGGCTGGGTCTCGAGGAGCGGCAGAAACAATTGGCCGGGCAACTTTCGGGCGGGTGGAAGCAGCGCCTCGCGTTGGCCGCATGTTTGATTCACAAACCGAAACTGCTGTTGCTCGACGAACCGACCGCTGGCGTTGATCCGAAAGCCCGCCGCGAATTCTGGGAACAGATTCATCAACTGACCGGCGAGGGCCTGACGTTTTTGATCGCCACGCATTACATGGATGAAGCCGAGCGCTGTCACCGGCTCGCGTTCATCGTCCGAGGCAAACTGTTGACCCACGGTACCGTGGGCGAAGTGATCGCGCAGGCGGGCTTGACCACGTGGGAAGTCAGGGGTCCGAAGCTGCTGCAAGTGGCGGAGCAAATTCGCGGACGTCCCGGCGTCGAGCAGGCGGTCGCCTTCGGCAATCTTCTGCACGTGAACGGCAACGACGCCGCCGCGCTCGAACAGGCCATCGTTCCGTTTCGCACCGATCAGTACAAGTGGCGCCAAGTCGAATCGGGACTGGAGGACGTTTTCATTCATCTGATGGAGCGGCCGCAGGAGGAGGCTGCGAAATGAAACAGAACGCATTCTCCTTCGCGCGTCTCCGCGCCATGGTCGTGAAGGAGTTCATCCAGATGCGCCGCGACCGATTGACTTTCGGCATGATGGTTGGCATTCCGCTCCTGCAACTCGTGCTCTTCGGCTTTGCCATCAATTCCGATCCCAAGCATCTGCCAACCGCCGTGCTGCTGGCCGATCACGGGCCGCTGGGGCGCACGCTGCTGTCCTCGATTCGCAACAGCCGCTACTTCGACTTCGTCCGGCAGGTGACCACGGAGACTGAGGCGCGCGATGCGTTGGCGCGTGGTGAAGTGCAGTTCGTGGTCAATATCCCGGAAAATTTCAGCCGCGATTTGCTGCGTGGCGACAGGCCCGCGCTTCTGATCGAAGCGGACGCCACCGATCCCGCCGCGACGGGCAACGCGCTCGCCTCGATGCGGACCTTGCTGAATGGCGCGCTGCAAAATGATCTCAAAGGTCCGCTCGCGTTTCTGGCCGGCACGGATGGCCCGATCGATCTGCGCATTCACGCGCACTACAATCCCGAAGCCATCACGCAATACAACATCGTGCCCGGCCTCATGGGCGTGGTGTTGACGATGACGATGGTCCTGATCACCGGGCTGGCCATCACGCGCGAAACCGAGCGTGGCACGATGGAAAACCTCATCTCGATGCCCACGCGTCCGCTCGAAGTGCTTGTGGGTAAAATCATTCCTTACATCCTCGTCGGTTATATCCAGGTGGGGCTGATTCTTCTCGCCGCCCATTTTCTTTTTCACGTGCCGATGGTCGGCAGCATGGCCCTGCTTCTGTTCACCGCATTTGTGTTCATCACAGCGAACCTCGCGATGGCCATCACGTTTTCTTCGCTGGCGGCGAACCAGCTTCAAGCGATGCAGATGGCGTTCTTTTTCTTTCTGCCGTCGATCCTGCTTTCGGGATTCATGTTTCCATTTCGCGGCATGCCCTACTGGGCGCAACTCATCGGCGAGTGCCTGCCGCTCACTCATTTTCTGCGCATCGTCCGGGGCGTGCTGCTCAAGGGCAATACGTTCGCCGACGTTATTCTCCAGCTTTGGCAAATCGCGCTCTTCGCGGTCATCGCACTGATCATCGGCGTGAAGCGCTATCGTCAGACTTTGGATTAACATGGATCGAAGGTTATGAAATCGTTGCTGCAACTTTCCTTTCCGTGCGCGCTGCTGCTGCTGTGCTCCTGCGCCGTCGGTCCGAATTACCAGAAGCCCGATGTTGCGAAGCTCACGCCCGCGGACTGGCGCTGGAAAGTCGCCGAGCCGAAAGACACCTTGCCCAAAGGTGACTGGTGGAAAGTTTTCCACGATTCCATTCTCGATGAATTGGAAACCGTCGCGGTCACGAATAATCAAAATCTTCGCGCCGCCGTGGCCCGAGTGGATCAATCGCGCGCAGGCGCCCGGCTCACGCGCAGTCAGTTCTTCCCGGAACTTTCGCTCGATCCATCGGTCAGGCGCGAGCGCACGTCCGGCAATTTGCCTACGCCCATTCCGTTCGATGTGCCATCAGCGCGGTTCAACACGTTCAGTGTTCCCCTCGA
>DATHKK010000717.1:0-5978 GCA_035489355.1 Candidatus Limnocylindria bacterium | reverse complement strand
CCGGTTTACTCACCGTGGCAAACGGGTGCGCGCTAAACGGAAAAGCCCGCCGCCTGGGCATCCGTCGCGAACATCTTCACGGTGTCCAGCGAGAGCGCGAAGAGGTCCATGCCCGTCATCTTGATCGCCTTGTTCAAAATGTCGTGCGGCACGGTGACGATGTGAGAGCCACATCGCTCGGCGTGCCAGATGTTCAGCACCTCGCGCACGCTCGCCCAGAGCAACTCGGCCTTCGACTGTTTCGCGCTGAGGATGTCCAGGGCTTCACGCATGTGCGGCTCGGGATCGACACCCGTATCCGCGATGCGCCCGGCGAACACCGACACGACGGAAGCCACCTGCGGATTCAAGGCATCAGCCACGCCGCGCACCTGATCGAGCGTGAGAATCGCCGTGATGTTCAACTGCACGCCGTGCTGGCCCAGTTCACGAATGAGCGGCAGCGATGATTCCGATCGCGTGTTCATGATCGGAATTTTCACGTAAACATTTTTCTGCCACGCAGCGATCTTGAGCGCCTGCCGCTTCATCTCGGGAAAATCGTCGGAAAAGACTTCGAAGGAGATCGGCTTGTCCTTCACCGTCTGCAAAATCTCGCCCGCGAATGCCTCGTAATCGGTGATGCCGACCTTGCGCATGAGCGAGGGATTAGTCGTCAGGCCTTTGATGAGCGGGTTCGCGTACAAGTCGAGCATACTCTTCTTGTCCGCGCCGTCGGCGAAAATTTTAACTTTGAGTTGAGCCAATGGATTCATTTCGAGCCGCGAATGTAACAGCGCGGGAATGAAGGGCAATCGCACGTTTAAGCGGACTCGCGCAGAATGATCTCCGCTGCTTCGAGCAAAGTCTTCGCCCGGAAATCCGGTTGCTGCTTCAACGGCTCCTCATAGCCGTAATCGATGAACACCGTGCGGCAGCCGGCGGCGTGGCCGCAGTCAATGTCGCGCCAGCGATCGCCGACCATCCAACTCGCGCGCAGATCGATGTTCAGTTCGCGCGCCGCTCGGTGCAGCATTCCCGGCTGGGGCTTGCGGCAATCACATTTTGAATCACCTCGCCCCGGATGAAGGCACACCTCGACACGGTCGAGCGGCAAGAGCTTGCGCATGTGTTTGTGGATCGACTCGACGACGGCGCGCTTCAACGTGCCGCGCCCGACGTCCGGCTGGTTCGTCGCCACAACCAAAAGAAAGCCGGCTTGTTTGAGCCGGCGGCATGCCTCTTCCACGCCGGGAAACAAAATAAACTCATCGAGGGAGCGCGGTGGGTAAGGTTTGCCATCGACGACCTTCACTTCGTTGATGACACCATCGCGGTCGAGAAAAACAGCGCGGTCGAATTCGGATTTCGGATTTCGGATTTCGGAATTCACCTGGCGCTTTCCCACTTCGTCTTGTTCACCTTGAGTTTCGGATGCGAGACGAACAGATGCCAGACCACGGCTTGGAACGCTTCCGAGTGCGGCGTGACGTGATCGGGATTCACGGTCGGCACGATGACGCAGGCGGTCGCTTCCTTTGCCGTATAACCGCCGTCGCGACCGACAATGCCGACGATGCTCGCGCCGGCTTGCTTCGCGAGTTGGATCGCACTGACAAGATTCGGGCTGACGTTTTTCTCCAGGTTGCCGCCGCCGACGGAAAGGATGAGCAGGCCGTCCTTGCCATTCAGGCGCGAGCCTTTGAGCCATTCGCTCAGAACGGTGGCCCAGCCTTCGTCGTTCGTGCGCGCGGTGAGTTCACTCACGTTGTCGGTAGGCGCGTAGGCTTCGAAGCCGCAGATCTTTCGGAAATCATTCACAGCGTGCGACGCATTCGCCGCGCTGCCGCCCACGCCGAGGATGAAGAGGCGTCCGCCGCGCTCACGCACGCGCGCCAGTTCATCCACGGATTTTTCCAACGCTACGACGTTGAGTCCCGCGACGACCTGCTGCGTTTCTTCGAGGTAATGTTGAACAAAGCTCATGCGGGACAAAATGTACCGAGTAATCAGCAATCAGTGAAACAGTAATCAGCGCCTGCTCGGAACGGCGGCGCGAGCTTACTGATTACTTCTTCTGCCTCGAAAGGAGCGCGTTCAACTCTTCCAAGCCAGCATGTGAGCCGATTTCGTAGAAACGCTCCTTCACTTCGAAGCCCGCGAGTTGCTTTTCCGCTACGAGGTCGCGCATCACGTCCGCCAGATCGAAAGCTTTGTTCGCTGGGTAGCGCGCGAAGGCTTCCGCGCGGAACATGCTCAGTCCGTAATCGATGTGCCGCATCTCCGACAGACGCTGCTTCTTATCGTACACTTTGATCTCGCCGTCGCCGAACACCACGTTGCTCGTGTCGTATTTGCCTTCGTTGCGATAGACAGTCATGAGTCCGAGCTTGCCGCTGCGTTCAAAAGCCTCGGCCACCGGCGCGAATGGGAGTGGCAAGTACGAATCACCGTAGAGCACGAAAAACTTTTCTCCCAGCTTCGGCAACGCGCGCTTCAACGCTCCGCCCGTGCCGAGCAGCACCGAGCCATCATACGAGTACTCGAGATGAATGCCGTGGGTGCCGCCGTCGCCAAAGTCTTGCTCCACCATTTCACCAAGATGGCCGAGGCAAAGGACAACGCGCCGAATGCCCTGGGACCGAAGCAGTTCAAGTTGATGAACGAGAAATGGTTTGCCTGCGACCGGCACGAGCACTTTGGGAATTTTTGCCGTGATCGGTTTGAGCCGCGTGGCCAGGCCGCCCGCGAGAATGGCGACGGGATATTCTGCCAGTTTCACGGCTGAGGTATTTTCCGAGCAGTGAATTCGAGTATCTCAGGGTGACGCGGCACCGCCGAAACTTTTTTGGCGCTACGATTGACGTAGATCGTGTGGTTACCACCCTCGCGCAAGAACTGACACCCGTGCGCCTCCAGATGGCGGAGCAAGTCGATCCGTTTCATGAAGCTGGCAATCCCAGCGGTTCCCGAATGACATCCTGGCCGGCCAATTCTTCTTCTGCGAGTTCGCGGTTTGCATCCAGGACCATCTGCACCGCTTCGGCAAGATTGGCACGAGCCTCTTCGAGTGTGACGCCCTGGCTGTTTGCGCCCGGCAATTCCTCGACGAAGGCTGCGTATCCCTCGGGAAATCGCTTAAAAACAGCGGTGAGCTTGATGTTCATGCGGCTCTCAGTAACGGAGGTTGATGTGCCAGTCAAAATCTCTCACGAACTTACGAGCTTTGTCCCCTCGAAATCAAAACGGAACCGCACTTCCTTCAACCCCGCGGTTCGCATGGCGTGACGGAGTTTTGATTTGTCTTCCTCCGCATAGAACATGAGAAATCCACCACCGCCCGCGCCGATGAGCTTGCCGCCGAGCGCGCCGTTTTCTTGCGCCAGGTCGTACCACTCGTTGATCTTTGGATTGCTCATGCCACCGCTGCGCGCCTTCTTGCGCTGCCAATGCTCGTCCATGAGCCGCGCGAACTCACGCAGATCTCCAGACTCCAAAGCGCGCTGGCTGGCGTAACCGATCTCCTTCGTCCGATGCAGGTTGTCGAGCATTGCCTCGTCGTCCTGCTTCGATCTCTCGTGTTGATCTTTGAGGATGCTGCCGGCGCTGCGGCTGTAACCGGTGAAGAACATCACCAGATTGTCTTCGAGATTGTAGCGCGTCTCCTCGGCAATCTTCGCGGGCGACGCTTCGACACGTCCATCTTTGTGAAAGTCGAAACAAGTAATGCCGCCGAGGGCCGCGATGTATTGGTCCTGCTTACCGACTGGTTCCTTCAAACGATTGATCTCAATGTCGCAAGCCTGCGCGGCGATCTCCGAATTCGGAACTAGATTTCTTTTGTACGCATGCAACACCTTGAGCAACGCCGTCGTGAAACTGCCGCTGCTGCCGAGACCCGTGCCCGACGGAATGTCCGCCATGCTCGTCAACTCCAGGTAACCGCCATCGATGCCCATCATCTGGAACGCCTCGCGAATGATCGGATGCTCGATCTGCGCCGCCTGTGCCACGCGCTCCAGCTTCGAGTATTTGATGATGAACTCGGGCACGAACGTTTCGTGCAACGTGATGTAAATATATTTGTCGATGGCGGCGGTGATCAGGAAGCCACCGAAGCGTTCGTAGTAAGACGGGAGGTCCGTGCCGCCGCCGCCGAGGCTGATGCGAAGTGGTGAACGCGCGATGATCATGTTTTGCGAGCGACGTTGTAATCGGCGCGACCCTTGAACGGCAAGTTGCCTTTCGAGTCCAATTGAGCAAGTGACCTAACGGCTGACCAACTGCGACAACTTTTAAAAAGATGCTCAAGTTCGGTACAGAAGTGTCGATAGTTGACTCAGAACTGAACAAGTTTATGAAAATCGAACAAAACTTTCCGGTCGCTACACGCGAGAACGTTCAAAATATCAGCCCGTCGCACACGCGCCAATCGAGTCACTCTTTGACCTCCTTAGACGCGAGCAGTCGGATCGAAGAGGCCAAAATGGCTGCACCCGACGCGCGTGCGGAGGAAGTGGCCCGGGGCAAGGCCCTGATCGCCGATCCGAATTACCCGTCCCAGGAGCAGGTTCAGAGAATCTCCAGTTTGCTCGCCGCGCACTGGAGCCCTTCCCGCTGCACAAGGCGTCGCGGACACCGGAAGCATTGAGTAGGTGATGTAATTGCAAGTAGGTTTCAGTTTGATCAATGGAACCATAGCGGTGGTTCCCGAACCTTCGACACTGGTGGCCGCGGTTTTCGTGGTGGTGGGTTTCCACGTCCTCGGACGGCGACGGAAAGGGCGTTCGCCGCGACGAACCAATTCCCCAGCGGGTGCCCGCGACGGGATTTGTTCTGGACCAAGCACCTCGCTCGTCTCTTCGCCCGCGATGAACGCCTGGAGCCAAGTCGTGTTTCCGTGCCAGACCAACGCTACGCATATCTCGATCACGCTCACCTCGCCGCCGGGAAATAGATTCTACCGCCTGCGTAGGTCGTAAGTGGCGGAAACTCGTCGCGCTGCGACGAGTAACTTCGGTGGGGTGAAACTCCGTCGAGTCATCATTTCGAGCGGAATGAGGTGAGGCAGAGCAAGCATCCCCATTCGACTGAGATACTCGCTTTGCTCGCGCCTCCTGCGTCGGCAGTAACGGCTCGACGGAGTCTCGCCCCACCACGCAGGGCCGCCCGCGGAACGCGGGCGGTTGTCGCAGCGCGACAACTGCTACCGTCGCGGAGTGCCGTTACCTTACCCCGCGCGCGTAAATGCGTTCCACGACTTGCAACACCGCCTTCGCTTCCTTGAGTCCCGGCACGGGCGTGCGTTTCAAGCGAATGTCTTCGAAAAATTCCTGCATCTCGATCTTCCACGAGTCGTCCTCGCCGGGAAATTCCCAGACGCTGGTTTCCGGCGGCCCCATCTGCGGCAGCATCTTGTAGTAAGTGAGTTTTTCCACGCCGTAGCTGCGACCGAGTCCCTCCATGTGCAACTTGCCGTCGCGACCATAGATTTCGAGCGAAAACATGTTCTTCCACTCCGTGCAACTCGCGTGCAGCCACGCCGTCTTGCCCTCCGCATTGCGCAGGCTGAGGAACGCGTTGTCATCCACCGGCATGTTCCAAAAGTACGTCGCCACGTGGCCATCGACCTGCGTGAACTCACCGAGAAAAATTCCCGCGAGGTCAATCAAGTGAACACCTTGATCGATCAGTTCGCCGCCGCCGGACAGCTTCGGATCCGCGCGCCATTCCTTGTCGTAGCCAATACGTCCGCCCTGTCCGTAACGCCCGCGCACGAACATCATCGAGCCGAGCACGCCGCTCTCGAAAATCTCGCGCGCCTTCAGAAACGCCGGATGGAAACGGTGATTGTAGCCGATGCGATAGAGCGCGCCGGTTTGTTTGGAAATGGTTTCAAGTTCCTCCATCTCGCGCACCGAAATCGCCCCCGGCTTTTCCGCGAGTACGTGTTTGCCCGCAGCAAGCACTTGTTTCGCAATCGGCGCCAGCGCCGCGTT
>DATHKK010000716.1:0-12663 GCA_035489355.1 Candidatus Limnocylindria bacterium | reverse complement strand
TAGTGTTACATTTTGGAAGGAACTGGAGCGGGCGGAAGGAATTGAACCTCCGTCTGCTGATTGGAAACCAGCCACTCTAACATTGAGCTACACCCGCGAAGCAATGAAGCTTTCCCTGCAAGATTGACTGACTCGCTTCCGTTTAGCAAGGCAATCAACTCTTCCCAGCTCCAGACGTGATCTGAAATCAGCAGCGTAGGCGCTCCAGCAGATCGCCAACGAGATGAGGTTGCAGATCGAATGCGCTCACTGCGGGTCCGGGGCATTGCACCATGAAGACGGCCACCATTCCGTTGGTCGGGTTCACCGTCAAATCCGCGATAAGCGCCGTCGTGGCCAAACAGGCCGTTGCAATACCTCTGCCCGGTTAGAACAGGCGCAGCATGGACGGCTCGAAGAGGCACAAGACACGCAGCCCAGCGAGCCGGCCATGTGGGGTGAAGGCCCCATAGGAACTGCGGAGGGGTCTGTTAGCTTGGGCTATGAATCTATTACTTGTTTTAGTGGTTCTACTTCTCTTGTTCGGTGGCGGCGGGTTTTACTTTGGGGGTCCTCTATCGGCGGCAGCGGCGTTGGCCTGATTCTGGTGATCGCCCTTGTCGTCTATTTCATGGGCGGATTCCGCACAAAGAGCTAACAGCGTTATCGTCGGTGGGAATGGGGAAAGCGATCAGTCCGCCTCACCGGGCGTCGTTCTTGAAGACTTGCGTGGCCGTTTTGAGGAACAAGTCGCGCGCGGCCCAAAGATCAGGACCGGAGCATTGGATCATGAAGACAGCCACCATTCCGTTCGTCGGGTTCACCGACAAATCGGTGCCATAAGCGCCGTCGTGGCCAAAAAGGCCGTTGCGCAGATGGTAGCCGAGGCTGTAGTTGACCTTGGTTGTTCCGGTTTGTTCCTTCCGCAGTTCCTCCATGGCGGCATGTGAGAGGTAGCGTTTGCCGTCCAATTCGCCGTCGTTGGCCAGCATGAGGCCATAACGAAGAATGTCGTGCGTGGTGGAGAACAAGCCGCCGCCCGCTTCCGGAAAACGGTGCATGCGATCGCTATAGGGCTTGGTCAGGAAACCAATGCCGCCCCGGACGTAACCGCTCTTCTCCTTGTTCGGACCGTAAGCGCCCGCGAGCCGGGCCACTTGCGCTTCACTGGGCCAAAACGTCGTTTCGGTCATCCCCAGCGGATCGAAGAACCGTTTTTGCAGGAACTCTTCGTAGGGCATGCCGCTGACAATCTCCACGATGCGCGCGGCGATGTTCATGCCTTGATTGCCATACTGATACTTGTCGCCGGGCTGCCATTGCAGCGGGCCAGTCACTGAACTGAGCGCGCGGGCTTTCAGCGGCGTGCCGTCCGAACCAGTGGCTCGCTGCAACTCGGACATGCCCGTGAGACCGCTGGTGTGACTCAACACGTGCCGCACCGTGACGGGGCGAGCCAAAGGTTTCAGCAGGACGTGGGACGAATCCTTTTCCTCGACCACCATCCAATTCGTGAGTTGCGGGATGAACTTCGTGACCGAATCGTCGAGGCTCACCTTGCCTTGGTCCGCCAGCATCATGATGGACGCGCCGGCAAACATTTTGGTCATGGAAGCGATCCAAAACACGTTGTCTTCGGTGATTGGCTTCTTCGCCTCGACGTCGGAATAGCCGAGCAGATTTTTGTAGTGAACCTTGCCGCTCTTGTCCGCGATGAGGCTGACGACACCGCCCAGTTTGTAGCTGTCCAGGTATGGCTTCATTGCGGCCGTCACTTCGGGACTGGTCGGCGGCTCGCCTTCAGCGCCGGCGGGGTTGATTGCGAGAGCAACTAAGAACAGCGCACGCAGAAGGGTTTTCATGGCAATTAATGTGAGTGTTCAACCACGTGCCTGATTTGATTGTTGGTTGCAACACAATTCACGGATTCATGGCAGATCCAAAGGCTGAAATCGCGAAAAGCTGAAACGCTGAAGAACCAATCAAACGCTATTGAGGTCATTACCATGTTAATTACACCGCGAGTCCCGCGAGATTGGTGCGTGAAAGGAGGAGCGCTCGACAACGGTGCAATTTGCGGTCGCGCGCGAAGCGGAGACGGCGACGCATCCAAATTCAAAAACTGAATCCTGAAAACAGAAACACTGAGATTCAGCGGACAGGGCAGAAGTCAGAAGGCAGATTGAAAAGCTGAGATGAAAGCGCCATCTTCGACCACGCCTTCAACGGAGTATTGCGGAAAGAAATTATGCACGATCCGAACGATTGGGCCGGCTACGCTCGCATCAAGGTGGTGAAAAGTTTTCTGGAACTGGTCTCGACTCCCTTCGCAGGCGGCGTCAACGCCCTTTGCTGGCCGCGCACGCTACCGGGCGATTTCAGTGAAGTCGTGGAACATCTCGGTGTCAGCGAGGGGATCACCACCCTCGATGACTCACGGCTCCACGGCCTCTCGGTGAGCGCCGCGGGCAGGGCCGCCATCGACCTTCTCCTCGAAGACTAGCGGCTTCTGCGGGCTCGCGGTCTTGCCCCTATCCTTGACTGCATTCATGGCTACCCGCGCGACGAGAGTCCTGTGCCCACAGACGTTTATTCCTTCCACGCTGACCGCGCCACGGCTGAAACCGACACGTATCTTTGCACTTATCACGGACCGGCGAGCGAGGGCCTGGGCAACGACGAGGCGCAACGTCGGATGGACATCCCTGAAACTCGCGCCGAACTCCTCAAACTCTTCGGAGGGGAAGATGACGACACCTTCCGCGAATACCTGAACAAGAACTGCCACGATCTCCACTATGTCCCCAACTCAAAGGCGCGGCTTTTTTCCTTTGGCGTGGGCAACCTCTGGCGCATCGCCGTGGACTATCCCGGCAGTCCCGTCCCGCCGTGCATTCACCGCGCTCCCAAAACCCTTCCCGGTCAATCGCCGCGGTTGCTGCTGATCAGTTGAGAAACTCGGAGGTCATGAAGACCGTGCTCGTACAGCGGGAGTTGCGGCGTGCGGTGTGGGCGATGCGGACGGAGTTGTCGCGGCGTGACAACTGTTGCTTTTGCAGACGGAGAAAAATCGCAGCTGTGAGGTGCATCCTTGATGCCGGAACTCGAACCGGCGGTAAGCATTAATCCGATTTACAGATACGATGACGTGCTCTTTCAACAGGAAGATGTCATCTACGCGCTTCAAATCAGGATTTATGGAAAGGAAGAGATGATCCACTGAACTGCAGGCTCGATCTATGGACACGGAGATTCGATCCTGGGACATGGAGACGCGATCTGCGGACCTCAAGACAATGTTTACACAATCGAAGAACTCGATCTTGGGACATGAAGACATAGAATCTGGATCGCGAGACACGACGTGCGGAGATGAAGATTCAATCTGCGGGTCTCAAGAGGCGATCTGCAAACATCCAGGCGGCACCCACGAGAGCTCACCATCAACACGTTTACCAGCTTCGATTGCTGCGAACGATCTCGTGTGTCACGTCGCGCTCGTTCGTAACACCAGATTCACTCCCAGCCGATCTGCCTTCCCCGGTTCTGCTCCGCCAGCCACGCCGTCAATGGCTTGAAGTATTCCACCATTGCGCGCGTGGAGAGATTCTCGCCGGTGGCGTCGCGCAGTACTTTGCGCCAGTCCTCGGTGCCGCCTTTGGCCATGATGGCTTGCAGAAATTTTCCGGCTTCCTTGCTGCCCGCGTAATCGCAGCGCTGGGGCGGTTGCTTCAGGATTTTGCGCGCGATGTGATCGTGAAACTGAAATTTCAACACCGTCGCGATCGCGTAACTGTAGTAATAAGCTGGCGTGTCGTTGATGTGTGTCTTGGTCGCGGCGTCGCAAGATTCCTCGCCGCGATCTGCCGGCGGTTCGATTCCCTGGAACTTTTTCACGTAGTCCCACCAGCGCGCGTTCCATTGCTCAGGCGGAAGGTTCTTCGCATACACGTCGGCTTCCCAGTGCGTCATCGTGCCCGAGGCCCATGCGATGAACGGCACTGAGTGCGCCAGCGCGTTGTCGAGCAGGAATGCGGTTTGGTCCTCTTTGAAATCCTTCGGAAGAATTCCCGCAGTTTGAAGATACGGCACTTGTCCCGCCGCGAGCGAAATCAATTCACCCATTCCCTCGTGGAACGCCGGGTTCGCGCCGATGCGCAACAGTGGCGGTACTTCCGGCCGTGTGTAAGCCATGAAATAATAACCGTGACCCAGCTCATGGTGCGTCGTGGTGAACCACCAGGGGTTTGGCTCCACGCTCATGAGCGAGCGGATGTCTTTGTCGAGATCGACGTGCCAGCAGCTCGCGTGCGTGTTCTTCTTCCGCTGCTCACCGGGTTTGATGGGATATAAATCCGATGCGCTCCAAAAGGTCTGCGGCAATTTCGGAAAACCCATGCCGACATAAAAATCTTCCGCCGTCTTCACGATCCACTCCGGCGACTTGTTCGTGAAATACGAGTCGAGCTTTGCAGCCTCGACGATGCCGCTCCATTCCTGACCCCAGCGATTGTTAATCCAGTGCGCCGGAATTCGTTTCGGCACCGGCTGGCCGTACTTCTTCGCGAGTTCATGCTTGGTGTAGGTGTGAAGTTGAAGAAACAGCGGACGCAGCTCGCGCATGAATTCGTCCTGGAGCTTCACCATTTCGTCGGTGGTCATCTGATAGCTCGCGACCTGCAACGCAAAATAATCCTTGTGCCCAAGCTCCTGCGCCACGCCATTGCGGAGCTTCTGGAGTTTCATCAAACCCGGCTTCAACGCGGGCCCCGATTGCTTCGACGTTTCCCAAACCTTGCGTCGCTCTTCGAGGTTCGTGCTGCTCTGCAACAGGTTGTCGATTTGGTTCACGGTGATGTTTGTCCCGTCGAGCTTGAACACGAAGCCGTTCAACGTGGACGCTTGTTGCGTCTCCATTTTGATGCGGTCGGCGACCAGTTCCGGATTCGTCATCGGCGCTTCGGCGGCATTGAGCAATACGCGATCGAGTTCGCGCACGGTGATGGGTTTCAACTTCGACTTTTGCTTGAGCAACTCCTGCGCTTCGCGAATCAACGCGGGATTGCCATTGAAGGCCGCGCGCGCTTTGCCCGCCACTTCCGCCGCCGCATCGTGCTCGGGCTTCACGTCGGTGAGCGCCTTCCATTGCGCCTCGCTCTCGACTTTGTAGAGCGCCTGATAAGAGGAGTTGACGAGTTGCAGCAAGTCATCGGCACGCTGCTGCGGGTCCGCGCGCCGCTCCGCCGCGAGAGCATCGAGTCCCGCACCCGCGATGAAAACCGCGATGAACAACAAGGATTTCATGGCGCGCAACCTAGCCGCGCATTTCTGCCAATACAACGGCAACGTCGCAACGTGCCTGGAAGCCCGCTCTCAACTCAACTCCACGAAAAAACTTCGCGACGCGGGAGAACTCGCGCAGAGTTTCGTCATGTCGGCGGAACGCTTGGCGGAGAAAAATCCTCGGATAACGAACACGTCCTGGCGTGCGGTGACTTCGATCTGTTTCGCGCTGCTCGGCCTTGCCGAAACCTTCGCCGCGGACTGGCCGCAGTTCCTGGGGCCGGCGCGCAACGGCGTTTCCGCAGAGACGAACCTTGCGTCCACGTGGCCCAAGGAAGGACCGGTCGCATTGTGGAAAATGAAGGTGGGGCAGGGATGGAGCGGGCCTGTCGTTTCCTCGAATCGCATCGTGATCTTTCATCGCGTGGCGGACCGCGAGGTCGTTGATTGTCTCAACGCTACGAACGGCGCGAGCATTTGGCGCGCGGAGTATCCGGCGACCTACCGCGACGATTTCGGTTTCGAGGAAGGACCGCGCGCCACGCCGAGCATTGACGGACAGCGTGCGTTCACCTTCGGCGCTGACGGCGTGTTGAACTGCTGGGACTTCAGCACGGGCACGAACTTGTGGCGCGTCGAGACGCGAAAGCAGTTCGGCAACGACAAAGGATTCTTTGGCATCGCATCCTCGTCGCTCGTGGAAGGCAACGCGGTGATTCTGAACATTGGCGGCAGTGGTGACGCCGGCATCGTCGCGTTCGATAAGTCGAATGGCCGCGTGTTGTGGAAGGCCACGGACGAAGATGCCAGTTACTCTTCACCGGTTGCGGCCACGATCGCGGGGCAACGCCGGATGTTCGTGTTCACGCGCAAAAGTCTCGTGGCGCTGAACGCCGATGGCAAAGTGCTGTGGAATTTTCCCTGGGCGCCGCGCATCCAGGCGTCGGTGAGCGCGGCGGTGCCGCTCGTCATCGGCGATCAGATTTTTATTTCGGCGAGCTACGGCACGGGCACGGCCCTGTTGCGCTTTGGAGAGAACAAGCCCGAAGTCGTTTGGAGCGGTGACGACATTTTGTCGAACCATTACGCCACAAGCGTGCATCACGGCGGTTTTCTTTACGGCTTTGACGGACGGCAGGAACAGCGATGTCATCTGCGTTGTGTCGATTTGAAAACTGGCAAGGTCCGCTGGAGCGATGAGCATTTTGGCGCCGGCACTTTGCTCGTCGTTGGCGACAAACTTCTGATTCTTACGGAGGGCGGTGAATTGATTCTCGCGAAAACCTCATCAGAAAAATTCTCCACGATCGCTCGCGCGCAAATTCTTGGCGCGGAGATCCGCGCGCATCCTGCGCTTGCGAACGGCTTCTTTTACGCACGGGATAAAGGAACGCTCGGTTGCTTTGATTTGCGGAAGTAAAACGCGCTTCGAAATAGTTCGGACGAGGAAAGCTCCCACAGCCGAAACCGCGTGTGATCGTTCAATACAAAGTAGGGCAGGCGTCTCGCCTGTCCCTTTGAAACGTTCATGGGTGTCACGTCCGACACTGACAGGATTTGTAGCGCGCCTGCTGGCATTCGGTCAGGCGGGACGCCTGACCTACTTTCAACTGCGTGGTTCCGATTTGGTCAGAAATGCCGCTGCATTATCCTGAGGTTCATAACCCAACAACTCTTTCGCATTGCTCAGGTCCCAACGGCATTTTGTGTTGTTCGAGATGCCGAAGAAAATCCCGAAGCGTAGATCTGACCGAAGCGATTTCACGATGAGCTGCGTCAGGTCGCGCGGACTGCACCAATCGTATTGCACATCGTGGCCGGGAATGCGCAGCAGCGGATCTTCGTACGCGCGGAAGTAGCAGATGCGCAGGCAGATGATCGCCATGCCGTGCGCTTCGGAATAGTGGCGCGCCAAGGCTTCGCCAAAAACTTTGGTGCAGGCGTACACCGTCGAGGGACGCACTGGCATCTCGGTGGTCACGTGCGTTTCTCTGCCGTAATTCAGGATAACCTGGCCCGTGCTGGCGAAGATGACTTTCTTCACACCGCTTTGGCGCGCCGCTTCGAAGGCGTTGTAAACACCGGCGAGATTCACCGGCAATAGTTTGGAATGAAAATCCGCTTCGTCCGAAATCGCGGCGAGATGCAGCAGGGCATGAACGCCAGCGCACGCCTTCTGAAGCACATCCAAATCCTGGATGTCGCCCACGATCGTTTCATCGTCGCCGGCAGGCGCGAGCTTCTGCGTATCGAAGAGACGCAACGCAAAATGTTCGCGCAAGAGCGGAACGATTTGAGTTCCCACGCGCCCGCCCGACCCGGTGATCAAAATCCTTTCACGCACGCGCCGATTGCAATTTGCGCAGGTGAAATGTTCAATCGTGAAATCCATGAAAGCTTACATTCTGGTGTTTTTCTTTTGTGTCGGGGCGGCTCGCGCGCAGGCCGAAGTCATTGAGACAGACATCTGCGTTTTCGGCGGCACCTCCGCTGGAATTATTTCCGCGATTCAAGCCAAGAAGATGGGCAAGACGGTTGTCATCGCCGAGCCGGGCAAGTTTCTTGGCGGACTGACGACGGGTGGGTTGAGCGCGACGGACATCGGGAACAAGGCGGCAGTCGGCGGGCTGTCGCGCGACTTTTATCACCGCATCGCAAAGCATTACACAAAGGACGGTTCTTGGACGATCGAGAAGCGCGGCGATTACTTCACTAGGCGCGGCAGCGGACAATCCGCGGCTTCCAACCTCGACGCAGCGGACGCGACGATGTGGACCTTCGAACCCAAAGTCGCGCGCGCGGTGTATGACGAGATGCTGCGGGAGAACAGCATTCGTGTCCTGAGCGAGCAACGGCTCAAGTCCGCGAAGAAGAGCGGTGCGCGCATTACCGAATTCACCACGGAAGATGGCACCGTGTTTCGCGCGAAGATGTTCATCGATTGCACCTACGAAGGTGACCTGATGGCCAAAGCCGGCGTGTCGTATCATGTGGGGCGCGAGGCGAATGCGACTTACGGCGAGACCTTGAACGGGGTTTGCAAACAAACGCCGAAGCATCAGTTCACCGTCGCGGTCGATCCTTATGTGAAACGCGGCGATGCGAGCAGCGGGCTGCTTCCATTCATTCAGCCCGGTGATGGTGGCAAACCGGGCGACGGCGACAAGAGCGTGCAGGCTTACAATTATCGTCTGTGCTTCACGACGAATGAGGCGAATCGAGGAGCAGTCATACCGCCGCCCAACTACGATGCAGGCAAGTTCGAATTGCTCGGGCGTTATCTCGAAGCGCTGGTTGCCGCCGGCAGGAATCCGCAATTGAAAGAGTTTTGGAACCCGATCTGGATGCCAAACCAGAAGACGGACATCAACAACAACGGCGGCTTCTCGACGGATTTCATTGGCGCAAACTACGGTTATCCCGAAGCGGATTACGTCACGCGCGAACGCATGTGCAAGGAGCACGAGAATTACATCCGCGGGTTTCTCACCTTTCTCGCCAACAGCCCGCGCGTGCCGGAGAACATGCGCCGCGAAATGCAGCAGTGGGGTCCGTGTCGCGATGAATTTCCCGAAACCGGCGGCTGGCCGAACCAACTCTACGTTCGCGAAGCGCGCCGGATGATTTCCGATTACGTGATGACGGAGAAGAATTGCCGCTACCAGGAAGTCATCAGCGATTCTGTCGGTCTCGCGGCGTACAACATGGACTCGCACAATTGCCAGCGACTCGTGATGAATGGTCGCGCCGAGAACGAAGGTGATGTGCAGGTCGCGCCCATGAAACCGTACCCGATCTCGTATCGCTCGCTCGTGCCGAAGCAAAGTCAGTGCGAGAACTTGTTCGTGCCGGTGTGCATGGCGGCGTCGCACATCGCTTATGGTTCAATCCGCATGGAGCCGGTGTTCATGATTCTCGGACAATCCTCAGCCACGGCGGCAGCAATGGCCATCGATGAAAAAATCCCCGTGCAGAAAGTGGATTACGCCAAACTGCGCGCGCGTCTGTTGGCCGACAAACAAGTGCTCGATTGGGCGGGCGCCGGCCGCGTCGAGGTTGCGCCCATGAAGTTGGAAGGCATCGTGATCGACGATGCCAACGCGACGAAAGTCGGCGAATGGGTTTCCTCCAGCGTCGCTTCGCCCAGAGTCGGGTCCAGTTACATCCACGACAACAACGCGCACAAGGGCGAGATGTCCGCCACGCTCGCCGCGACTGCTCCGCGCGCCAGCGCTTACGAAGTGGTCCTCATCTTCACGCCTCATTCGAATCGCGCGAGCAACGTGCCGGTGACCGTGCGCGTCGGCGATCGAGTTGTGACGAGCAAGGTGAATCAGCAGCGCGGCAATGGCCTGGCGTCTCTCGGAAAGTTTGAGTTGGCGGCGGGCAAATCCGTCACCATCACGGTTTCCAATCAGAACACGGACGGCTTCGTGGTCGTGGACGGATTGCAGCTTCTGCCGGCGAAGTAGTCTCGGCTTCGTTTCCACTTTTCGGCTCTCCACAAAAGATCGTTCGTCAATCGTTACAAGCGGGTCACAGACGTGACACACATCCACGGCAGGTTTTCAAAAAACTTGTTTGGAATGTGTATGTTGAAACACCTTTTGCTCTCCGCGTCGGTTCTGCTCAGCGGTTTGATCGTCACATCCGCGCAGCTCGCCATCACGGAAATCGTCTCCTCCAGTTCCACGAATCTGGGAACTGCGCTCGTCACGCAGAAGTCCGATTGGTGGGAACTCAGCAACTTCGGGACAAACGCCATCGACTTGACGGGCTATGGCTGGAATGACGGTGACGGTGGCGTGCTCGGCGCCGACCCGCTGCCGTTTCAGGGGTTGACCATTCAACCCGGCGAATCGGTTTTGTTCGTCGAGAGGGTGACGGGAATCGTGACCAATGAGGCTCAGTTTCGTACCTGGTGGGGCGCGAGTCTGGGGGCCAGTGTGCAAATCCGTTTCTACAGCGGCAATGGACTCAGTTCAGGTGGTGATGGCGTGCGCGTGTGGGCGGCCGGTGCGATTAGCGACGCCGACGTAGTGGATACAGTGGACTTCGGCGCGGCGGTGCGCGGTTCATCATTCACTTATGACACCAACACGGGACTGTTCACGCTCTTCAGCACGAACGGCGTAAACGGGACGTTCAAGGCGGAGGAGACCGACGATGTCGGATCACCGGGCGTGAACCAGGGGCCGGTGCCGCTCTCCATCTCGCAACATCCCGCCGGGCTTTCCGTGAATCCTGGCGACAACGCCACGTTCAGCGTGGCCGTGCGCGGCATTCCCCGGCCGAAGTTCCAGTGGCAGTTCAATGGCGCGGACATTGCCGGCGCAACTTTGAGCGCCTTCACCGTCACGAATGTGCAGACCAGCAGCACGGGACTTTATTCCGTGGTCCTGTTCAATGGCTTTCAGACCCTCACCAGTTCCAATGCGCTGCTGCTGCTCAATGCCGTGCCCGAGCCGCCGAGCGTGCAAGTGCCGCCGCAAGAACAAACAGTTTACGTGGGCCAGAACGCAACCTTCACCATCGTCGCGTCGGGAGTGCCGCAGCCGAGTTATCAGTGGCGGTTCAATGGCGACATCCTCAACGGCGCCACGGCAAGTTCTTACACGGTGAGCGGCGCGGTGGCGGGCAACAGCGGTGTTTACTCCGTCGTCGTCAGCAATTCGCTTGGAGTGCTTACCAATGAGGCGACGCTGACGGTCACGCCTCGTCCCAATCTCATTATCACGGAGGTCCAGTCCTCGGAATCCACGAACGGCGCCGCCAGCGGGCACAACGACTGGTGGGAGTTGACCAACTTCGATACGTTCGCCGTGGATTTTTTTGGCTATCAGTTCGATGACGGATCGGCGTTGCGCGCGGCGGCCTACACGATCACGAATCACATCATCATCGCGCCGGGCGAGTCGGTGATCTTCGTGGAGAACATGAGCGCGAATTCCTTCCGCCGCTGGTGGGGCGCGGTGAATCTGAAGACCAACTTGCAAGTCATTCGCTACGAAGGGCCAAACCTGAGTTTTAGCAGCGCGGGCGACACGCTCGAATTGTGGAATCCGGGCGCGATTGATGATACGGATTTTGCCGCCGCCGTCTCGTTTTCGACAGCGACGCTGGGCGTGACGTTTGGCTTCAATCCGGACACCCAGACCTTTGGCGACGACAGTGTGCTTGGCGTTTACGGCGCGTTTCCATCTATGGAGAGCGATGACATCGGATCGCCCGGCTACCTGCGCACCCCTTCGGAGCCGCGCATCCTCCGGTTCGTGAATGGCGCGAGTGACAGCCAACTAACGTGGTACGGACTCGCTGCCCGCAGTTTCGCCATTGAGTACAAAAATGACTTCACCGACCTGTCCTGGTCGCCGCTGACCACCGTCATGTCCACCGGTCCGGTAACGACGGCGACTTTTTCTCCGGGCAGCAGTCCGACCGGCCGCAGATTCTTCCGCATGTCGTTATTGCCGTGAACAAAGGGACCGCATGACGCATCGCCGGGGATTCACCTTGATCGAGTTGCTGGTCGTCATCGCGATTATCGCGATTCTGGCGTCGCTGCTCTTGCCCGCGCTCGCCAAGGCGAAAGGCAAAGCCAAGGCCACGCAGTGCATGAGCAACTTCCGGCAATGGGGCATCGGCATCACGCTATATTGCGATGAGAATGAAAACACGCTGCCACGCGAGAGTTTTGGCGCAGGCACGACCTTGAATAACTGGTCGCAAGTGAAAGATACCGACAACTTTGACGTTTGGTACAACGCGGTGCCACCCATGCTTCAACAAACGCGCGCGGCTGATTACGCTAGTCGCAGGGCGGATTTCTATGATCGCTCCAGTTTTTTTCATTGCCCAGTGCCGAAGTTTCCCGCGGGCGCGACTGGGCCATTGGCGCCCAATGCTTATTTTTCGATGTCGATGAATTCGAAACTCATCAACGCACCCGTCCTGACCCTTCAGGTGGGTGGCGTGCAGCGGCCATCGGACACCGTTATTTTCTTGGAAAATCGACTATCGACTGAAATGAACGTTGAATTTTTCCCAGGACAGAGCGGCACGGACCTTGGACAGCCGAGCAGCTTTGCCACTCGCTTTGTTGCCCGGCATGATCGCCGTGGCAACCTCGTTTTCATCGATGGTCATGCGGAAACTTTGAAAGGGTCAGACGTAGTGGAAACGAGGGTCGCCACCGGCTTGACGCGCGGCGGCGGCATCATGCCTCAAACCCGGATTGTCTGGACGGCCGATCCCGCCGCTGATCCGAACAGCCTGTAAACTCCGCTTGAGCCTGGTTTGTGGGTGACTATCCTGCGGTATGCGTTTTCCACTTTGTTTGTTTCTCGCCCTATCGTTCGCCGCGACTTCCTTCGCGCAAAACAAAACCAACGGGTTCGAGAA
>DATHKK010000715.1:0-5680 GCA_035489355.1 Candidatus Limnocylindria bacterium | reverse complement strand
CCCTCGCGAGTTCTTTGCGAATCTAATCGGCGCGTGCGTGCCTGGCTGCGTTCGCTGGCGGACCAAAGCAAAGCGACGGCGCCGTTCGAATTCGTTCCGCTCGAACACATTCGCACCGCCGCGGAGATTGCGCCGGGCGTGCCGCTCTTCGAGACCGTGCTCAGCGTGGGGCATGACATGTTCGATCCAGTTTCCATCGCGACCGCGCAGGTCCATGCCGATCAATCGCAGGCTGGCGCGGACACGTATCCGCTGGTTGCCGCGGTTTATTTCGGACGCGAGATCGCGCTGCGCATCGCCTGGTCGCCATCGCGTTTTTCTGAAATAGCCGTGCAACTGCTCGCCGGCCATTGGAGCACGTTGCTGACGAAGCTATGCGACTGCGCCGAAGAACTCGTTGCGGCCGTGCCGATGGTGACGGCGGCGGAGCGGCGGAAAATTCTGGGCGAATGGAATGCCACCAGCGCGCCCTGGCCCTCGACGCGTTGCGTTCACGAATTGTTCGAAGAGCAAGCGGCACGCACGCCGGATATTCCTGCAGTGATGTTTGGCAACGAGACGCTTTCCTATCGCGAGTTGAACCAGCGGGCGAATGGGCTGGCAAATCTCCTGCGCGCGCGCGGCATTGTCCCGGACTCCGTCGTTGGCATTTGCGTGGAGAGATCGTTCGACATGGTGACGAGCGTGCTGGCCGCACTCAAGGCGGGGGCGGCTTATCTGCCGCTCGATCCGGCATATCCGCACGAGCGATTGCAGTTCATGCTGGAGGATTCGCGCGCGACGATGCTGCTCACGCAGTCGAGTTTGAAACATGTTTTTCCGAATGCCGCCGGGCTGCCGCTTTATTTGGATGAAGACTGGACGGCCGGCGCGCGTTTGAATCAGGAGAACCCGGAAAACCTCACTACCCCGGAGAATTTGAGCTATCTGATTTACACGTCCGGTTCGACGGGAAAACCCAAAGGTGTGGCCATGGTCCATCGCGCGCTGGTGAACTTGATCGATTGGCAGGTCAAGGAATCGCATGTGGGCGCGGGAGCAAGAACGCTGCAGTTCACCTCACTCAGTTTCGATGTCTCGTTTCAGGAAATGTTTTCCACCTGGTGCGCGGGCGGCACGCTGGTGCTCATTCCCGCGGAGTTGCGCCTCGCGCCGCGGGAACTCTGGAACTTCATCGCCCAGCAAAATATCGCACGCATTTTCTTGCCGTTCGTCGCGCTGCAACAGTTGGCCGAAGCCGCGGCACTGGAAGGCGTCACGGCTCACGGCTTGCGCGAAGTCATCACCGCGGGCGAGCAGTTACAAATCACGCCCCGTCTGCGCGAGTTGTTCGCGCGGCATCCTGAGGCGACGCTTTACAATCACTATGGCCCTTCGGAAACGCATGTGGTGACGGCGCTCGCGCTCAGCGGCGATCCGGAGGAGTGGCCCGCGTTGCCGTCGATTGGTCGGCCAATTCAGAACACGCAACTGTTCATTCTCGATCGGCAGTTCGAACCGGTGCCGGTCGGTTTGCCGGGCGAACTTTACATTGGAGGAGTGGCATTGGCCCGTGGATACCTCGAACGGCCGGAGGTCACGGCTGAAAAATTTATCAACAATCCTTTCGCCAATTCGATGAGCGAAAGCACAGTCGCTGATTCATCCGATTCCGAAACCACGAACGCGCGTCTCTACAAAACCGGCGATCTCGCGCGCTGCTTGCCTGACGGCGAGATCGAATTCCTCGGTCGCATCGATCATCAGGTGAAGATTCGCGGCTATCGCGTAGAGCTGGGGGAAATCGAGGCCGTGCTGAACAAGCAACCTGGCGTGCGCGAATGCGTGGTCACTGCGCGCGAACCATCTCCGGGCAAGAAACAACTCGTCGCTTACGTCACGCCTTACCACGCCATGGAGCTGTCGGCAGCGGCGCTGCGCCAGGCGCTCAAAGAGCAACTGCCCGAATACATGGTGCCGTCCGCGTTTGTGTTTCTCGCACAGCTCCCGCTGACGCCCAGCGGCAAAGTGAATCGCAAAGCGTTGCCCGCGCCCGAACCGGCCGCCTCGACTCGCGCAGTCAGTCCAGCGGAAAAGCCCTGGCTGCCCATCCAGTTCCAACTCGTGGCGATTTGGGAACAAGTGCTCGGGGTGAAACCCATTGGCATTCGCGATAACTTTTTCGAACTGGGTGGTCATTCGCTGCTCGCCGTGAAAATGATGGATCAAGTCGATGCCGTGACGGGACGCAAGCTGCCGGTGACGGCGTTGTTCCACGATCCTACGATCGCGCATCTGGCCGATTTGATCTTGAGCGAGGAAAATCTGCAGGCCGCCGCGGTAATCGAAGTGCAGACGAGCGGCACGCGGCTGCCGGTTTATTTTCTCCACGGCGACATCATTGGCGGCGGATTTTACGCGCGCGATATTTCCCGGCTGCTCGGGAACGATCAGCCGTTCTACGTGTTGCCGCCCGCGGAGCTGATTCAAGACGCGCTGCCCAGCGTCGAGGAAATTGCCATTCATCACTTACGCGATCTACGGGCGCACCGGCCGCGCGGCCCGTATTTGCTCGGCGGATTTTGTGTTGGCGCGCTCGTTGCCCACGAGATGGCCTGCCGCTTGCGCGCCGCGGGCGAGGATGTTCCCTTCGTAGCCTTGATCGATCCTGAACTGCCCGGTTCGTTTTTGCGCGCCACTTACCGGTTCGTGGAGAACTTCGCCCGCCAGCGCGGCCTGAGCACGCGGGAGAAAACACGACTCTTCGCCCGCGGTCATAAAATTCTGTACCGGCTGCGTGAAGAATGGAATTCACCGCTGCGTGACAAAGTTCGTTTTGCCGTTCGCAAATCCAAACGGCTCCTGGGCAGGAGCAAGACCACATCCGCACCGGCTTCCGAGGCGGAGAACAAGAACGACGACTCCGCGGAGGAGCAGGACATTCTATCGGTTTTTCATTGGATCATTTCCGCTTACCAGCCGCCGCGCTCGGATGGACCCTTGACGATGTTTCTCACGGATGAACAGAAGGCGCTCACGCCGTTTCTCGAACGCCAATGGCGCAAGGTGGCTCCGCAAGTCGAGATTCACCGCATCGCGGGCGACCATCTCGGCGCCATTACCACGGACGTCCACGTGCTCACGGCAAGGCTCGATGAAGGTTTGAAACGAGCGGCGGCCTCGAAGCGGAGTTGATCAGATCCCATCGATGAGCGGCGGCGTTGGACAATCCAGCGTCTCGGCGATGGCCCGCAGAAGTTCGGCTTCATCGGCGCTGATGAAACCATCACTCGCCACGGTCTCGGCACAAGCTGCGAGCAACGTCTTCTTAATGTGCGGAGCCGATTGATCCAGTCGAGTCAGCGCGGCATCGATGGCTTGCACACCACATTGCGATCCGGCGACGAACGGCGGGATGGGACTGAAAGGCAAACGCGCGAAACCTTGTTCGAAGGCAGCTCGCACTTTGGCAGCGTCACCACTCCCGACATGGGCCAGCGCGGACAACAGCAGCGCGCAATCGCCGGCGAGTGGAGCAAAGGAATAATACTGAATGATCGGTGGAACCGCGCGCTGGAACTTCGCTTCAACTTGGCGCGCCACGATTTTTTTCAAGACGAACTCAAACAGTTCGACTTGGCCATCACAGCAGACGAGTTGATCGAACAGGTTCGACAAGCGCGTCCATTGTTCACGTGAAATGGTGCGTAACGCGGGCAGGGACAACAGAACCAAGGGCAGGCGCACCCGCCGGTCGCAGCCTTTCAGCAACTCGCTGAGCCGGACAGCTTCGTCGGCGAGGCGCGCGTCGTCGGATTTCAGGAATTGTTTCTGGCGCTCGCGCGTCTCGGGCGTGGAGCTGAGCACGAACGCGAAGAGCAAAGCAGAAGCGCTCCAGGGCTGATGCGCGGCGACGCGCAAGGAATTGGGAACCGTGTCCAGCACTCCGGCGCCGTATTGGATCGGAACGCTCTGACCGATCCGCCGAGTGACTGATTCGGACCGCACGCGCTTGTCATAAACGGGTGCGAAACGAGCCAGGTTCACGACTCCAATCGACGTAGCCGTCGCGGCTGAATGAAGTGATTGCGCCACTTCGGCTTCGGCGACTCGCGGAATTGATCCGTCGAAAGTCGGATCGATTCGGCGAATCCGTTCCTCCAACGGCGGATGCGTGGCGGTGAGTCCAAACCACGATTGCGCGAGACCATTGGCGAAAAAGAAATGGCCTGCCGCGTCGGCTTGCGGTGTTTCGAGTTTGGAACCGAGGCCACCGATCTTTTTCAACGCCCCGCCAATGCCATTCGGGTTGCGCGTGAACTGCACGGCCGAAGCGTCCGCAAGGAATTCGCGCTGACGGCTGACCGCGGCTTGAATCAAATGCGCGAAGAAAACGCCCAACCCGCCAATGGCCATTAGCGCGAGGCCAAAGAGCGGCAGCGGATTGCGGTCCTTGCTCGAGCGCGATCGCATGCTGAGGAGGATGCGTCCGATCACGTAGAGACACAGAATGCCGTGCAGCACACCCATGAGCCGGATGTTCATCCGCATGTCACCATTCAAAATGTGACTGAACTCGTGAGCGATGACTCCCTGCAATTCGTCGCGCGAAAGTTTTTCCACGCAGCCGCGCGTGACGCCAATCGCAGTGTCCGATCCGGAATAGCCGGCGGCGAACGCGTTGATCCCGCGCTCGTCGTCGAGTAAAAATATTTCGGGGACGGGCGTTCCCGACGCGATGGCCGTCTCTTCGATGACGTTGCGCAATTTCCGTTCGTGATCATCCGTCGGGTCCACTTCCACGCGCCGCCCGCCGAGCATTTCTGCGACAGCGCTGCCGCCGCTGCGCAACTGCACGAGACGCCACAACGCGCCCAGTCCAACAATGGTGAGCGTACAAATGGCGGAAGCGGCGAACACCTGCGGATTCCAAAACGTGGCGGTTTGAACAATGCGTTCCGAGTAATGTGCTCTTTGGCGCCGGCTGTCCTGCTTGCCGCGAGCGAAGCCGAACACCGCCATAGCCGCCGCGTAGGTCGCCAGCACCAGTAGCGTGACCGCGAGCGCGTAATAGAAAAGAAGTAGCTTTGTGCGTTTGCGAGCTGCTTCCTGGTGCGTGAAAAAGTCCATGGCCGTGATGGACTGTCGCGCGTTAAGCGAAACTCACTTTCGGCGCTTCCTTTTCCTCGGGCTTGGCCACGATGAAGAGTTCGGCGGGCGCGAAATTGAACATGCTCGCAATGATGTTGCTCGGGAATTTCTCGCGCGCCGTGTTGTATTCCATCACCTGATCGTTGAACGACTGCCGCGCGAAGCCGACTTTGTTTTCCGTCGAGGTCAGCTCTTCCATAAGGCGGTTCATCGTCGTGTTCGCTTTCAGATCGGGATACGCCTCGGCCAAGGCGAACAGGCGCGACAAGCTGCCCGTCAGCGCGGCTTCGGCGCCGGACAAATCTTTCATCGCGGCCAAATCGCCGGGCGCTTGCGCGGCGCGGATGTTCGCGGATGAGGCAGCGTTGCGCGCGGCGATCACGTTCTGCAACGTCTCTTTCTCGTGCTTGAGATAACCCTTGGCGGTCTCGACGAGATTCGGAATCAGGTCATAGCGCCGCTTCAATTGAACATCGATCTGGGCGAAGGCGTTCTTGTAACGGTTCCGCAGCGTGACCAAACCATTGTATCCGCCGATCAACCAGAAGCC
>DATHKK010000714.1:0-4305 GCA_035489355.1 Candidatus Limnocylindria bacterium | reverse complement strand
GTCCCGGCCCAGAAGTTTCGCGGAGACTTCCATCACCGCGATGTTGCGCACGTTCAGATTCAGGTTGGAAAGATTCTCGACGCGCACGCGGGAATCACTCACCAGCGGTTCGCGTTCGGCGCCGATGCGCGCCCGCACGATCTCCCGCCCGCCGCTTCGCACCGTCCACAACGCGCGGTCGGCCTTCGGCACGGAAGCGCTGCGATAATAAGCGGCTTCCACGATGTCGATGGCGTAGAGACCGAGATAAAGCGCGTCCCGCTTCCAGCAAAGATAAAGATCGCCCATCGGGAATGGCGAGGCAGGTCGGACGAAGCCCCGCTCCCTGTCCCAGTGTTTAAGCGCGCGCGTTGGCGTGAATTCGGCGAAGGGATTCTCCGGCGCGGGCGGAATTCCAGACGACGCATCAAGCCGGTTGGAAGCGGGTTGGGCCTTGAGTTGTTCCATGTTCAGCGAAGCGAAGAGCGCGGTGATCTCGTCGTAAGGCTGGTCGTGAATGTCCACGAGGCCGAAGTTGAAATTCTCGCCGTCCTCCCGGCCATGTCTTGGCTCGTCGGCAAATTGAAACCAGTCCGCGCCCAGGACGTAGGGCAGCCGCGCCAAACCCATGAGTGTGTTGCGGGCCGCCGCGGCGCGCTCGCGTTGCGTGCCGGCGACAGGATAGATACCGTGAGTATTTCGATTGCCGCTGCGATTGTCCGCCGCCGCGAGATAGAATTCGCTGATGACGATAGGCTTGCCGATGAGCGCGTGCAACGTGTCGAGATAGCAGCGGAGAAAAGTGCCGTCATTCCACGACGCGTTGAGGTTGCTCGAAGAAACGTCCACGTAGCGCCCGGCCGCCCGCGCGACTTCGGGATAATAAAACGACTGGTAGCGATCGCCAAGAAAGAGAGCGCGCGCATCGTACTTACGGATGATGTCGCGCATGACCTGGTAGTAACGGTCCGCGAGCAGCCCAAGGAAACGGCGCATGACATGAATTCCCTGGCCGCCGGATTTTAGATACAACGTCCCGCCGCGCTGAAGCCGCTTCCAACTCTCCGCGTTCTCGGGCACAAAATCCTGCAACAGCTTGTTCCAATCACCCTGATACACCTCGCGCAGCATCTGGATGAGCCGGCGGCGCTGGCCGCTGGAAACCGGGTGCTCCAGAGTCATCTTCCACAACGTCGCGTTCCACCAGCCCAGTTCATTGTCGCTGTAGTAACCGAGCAGGCGCGGATCATCGCGCAAGGATAGAATCTGTTCGCGCGCGACGGTTTCCATGCGCTGAATGTTTTTGTCGTCCCACATGTCCCACCACGGAGCGCCCGCCGTGGCACCGATGTGCAGCACGGGCGTGAGCCAGAATGTTTGCGCGCGCGACTGGCGCAACGCGTCGAAGTCACTCCAGCCACCGATGGTCGTGAAGCCCCAGGACGTGATCCGTTGCAGGTTGGTGTCAGCCCATGCCGCCGGAGTGACGTAATGCTGCCACGCAGCGTAGCCGGGATTCTCCGCATCAAAAGTTGCGCGCGGCACGCCTTGATGGACGCAACAAACGCCGAGGGAAAAAAACTTCTGGCCCGCGGGAGAAACAAACCACCAATTCGTTTTCTCGTTACGAATGGTGAAGGGAAGCGTCGCTGGGGTCGCACCACTTGAAGCGACGGACTCCCGTTTCATGCCACGGAGTTCAGCCGAGCCGCCTGGAACAATTGAAAGCCAGAACACCACCACCCAAAATGGAGGCATTCTCTTTCGCGCGGGCTTCATGCGCTCCATTGCAC
This sequence comes from Candidatus Limnocylindria bacterium, assembly GCA_035489355.1. Classification (GTDB taxonomy): domain Bacteria; phylum Verrucomicrobiota; class Verrucomicrobiia; order Limisphaerales; family SIBH01; genus JANNGC01. The sequence goes on along the minus strand of DATHKK010000714.1, from coordinate 2,533 downwards.
CACAACAGAATGAAAGTGAAAAGCCGCAGGTCCGTTCTCGCGAACAAATCTGCGGCCTCAATCCGTATCAGCCAGGCAACTACGCCTTGATGTTCAGTTCGTACTCGTGCTTGGTCGTCTTGCCCGGCATCGGCACGGGATATTTGCCGTCCGCGTCGGCAACGATCGGCGGAGGCGAGTCCATGGTCCACTTGTCGATGCCCGGCGCGTATTCCATGTCGTCGTTCAACATGTCGTCGTAAGTGATTTCCTGCCCGGTGTGCGCGGCCTTGCGGCCCATGGAAGTGACGACGCTGGCCTGCACGCCGAAGGGCACCTCATTGTACGGCTTATCGTTGCGAATCGCCGCGATGAGATCGTTCCATTCGTTCTGGTAAGGATCGTTCTCTTTGCCCTCGACCTTGGATTGCCAGAGCATGTTGGTGCGATTCGGCAATTGCCCCTTGTGAATGCTCGAAGGTCCGGCGTAGTCGCCGCTCTTGGCTGCGATGGCCATGCCCTTGGTGCCATGCACGTGACTGAAATACATCGGGAGCGCGCCAATGTTGCAACGGCCGTCCATGTAGAACTTCGCGCCATCGGCGAACGTGTATTCGACCGCGTAGGAATCAAAATTCTGGTCCACCCACATCTCGCCATCCGGGGCGTGACGATAGTGACGTCCACCGAGGGCCTGCGCCTTGACGGGCCACGCGTCTTTCATCCAGCAGAGATGATCGATGTGGTGAATGTAGAAGTCGCTGTAGCAACCGCCGCTCGCCCAGAGGAAGCTATGGAAACGAGAAATCTGCCAAAGCAGTTCACTGGGCTTACCGGGCCAACGCTTCGAGAACGCCGATGCGACCGGGCCGTGCATACGATAACCGCGCATCAACATCACGTCGCCGATCTCGCCGTCCTGAACGCGCTTGTGCAATTCCTGGAGATGGCGGGCGTGGCGGGACATAAGGCCAACGCCGACCTTCAAGTTTTTCGCAGAGGCTTCTTCCGCCAACTTAAGCATGCGGCGGGAAGTCGGGCCGTCCGCCGTTACGGGCTTTTCCATGAACACGTTCAGCTTCTTCTCGATGGCGTATTGGAAATGGACCCAGCGAAATGCCAGCGGCGTGGTGAAGATGGCCACATCGCCGGGACGCAACGAATCCATCGCGTGCTTGTAGCCATCGAAGCCGATGAACTTGTGGTCGGTGGGCACCTCGACCTGACTGCCGACGGGACTCTTCTTCAACGTCTCGTAACTGCCGGTGAGTCGGTTTTCAAAAACATCCGCCATGGCGACGAGCTTGACGGGACCGTCTTTCGCGTTCAGGGCGTTGTTGGCAGCGCCGGTGCCGCGTCCGCCGCAGCCGATAAGCGCGACCTGCACGGTCTGGCTGTCTTGCGCATGAACGTGCGGCAGCACAATTCCGGCGAGGGCCGAGGCGGCAGCCACCTTTCCGGTGGTCTTCAAAAATTCACGACGAGATGGGTTCGTCAGCCCGTTAGGAGATTGATTCATAAATGTAGTTTCGTGACGATTCGCTGCCGGTGTCAATTCAAGGAATGTCTGTGCGTCAACAAAAACGGCCCCGCAAAACGCGGGACCGTTCGGGAATCCGAAGGGAAATTACGCCAGCTTGGCCAACAATTCGTCGTTCGTCTTGTGCTTCTTGAGCGCCGCAAGCAGTGTCTCCATCGCTTCAACCGAATTCAGATCGACCATCATGCGGCGCAGCTTGCGCACCGACTCGATATTCTTGGTCGCGTAAAGTTTTTCTTCCTTGCGCGTGCCGCTCTTGGGAATGTCGATGGACGGAAACAGGCGGCGTTCGGACAGCTTGCGATCGAGAATCAATTCCATGTTGCCCGTGCCTTTGAACTCCTGGAAAATCAGTTCGTCCATGCGTGAACCGGTGTCCACCAGCGCCGTAGCGAGAATGGTCAGCGAGCCGCCGTGCTCGATCTTGCGCGCTGAAGCGAACATTTTACGCGGAATCTCCAACGCGCGCGCATCCACGCCGCCCGTCATGGTGCGGCCACTGCCGCCATGCACGGAGTTATAGGCGCGAGCCACACGCGTCAGTGAATCGAGCAGCACGAAAACGTCCTTACCCGCTTCGACTTCGCGGCGGCAGCGCTCGATCATGAACCGCGAGAGACGCACGTGCGTCTCGAGTTCCTGATCGTTGGAAGACGCCACGACTTCAGCCTTCACCGAGCGTTGGAAGTCAGTCACCTCCTCGGGACGCTCGTCGATGAGCAGCACCATCACGTGCACGTCGGGATGGTTCGTGGTAATCGAATTCGCAATCTGCTTCAGAATCGTGGTCTTGCCCGTGCGCGGCGGCGCAACGATGATGCCGCGCGTGCCCTTGCCAATGGGTGTCACGATGTCGATGACGCGGGTCTCAAGTTGATCGGCCGTCGTCTCCAAACTGAATTTCTCGATAGGATCAATCGTGGTGAGATTCTCGAACCGCAGGACTTTCGTGTAATCCTGGAACGGCAGGCCGTTCACTTTCTCGACCGTCCTGAGCTGGGGATTCGAGCCGCG
>DATHKK010000713.1:0-4766 GCA_035489355.1 Candidatus Limnocylindria bacterium | reverse complement strand
GTTCCAATCGAGCGAAGAAACGGGCGCGGCGGAGCGATACCAGGTTTGCACCGCGATTTCACCCATCACGACCAACACGACAAGCGCCAGGGAAAACCGGGGATGAACGCCAAGGCGCGACGACGCGACGACGCGGGCCTGATTGGACGCAACATTCGCCTCGCGTTGGGCGGCGCCGCGTCCCATCCAGGCGGCAGCGGCCCACACGGCGGTGAAGCAAGCGAGGAGGACGATGATGCCCGCGGGATCATGCCAGCGCGCCGTGGCGGCCGAGCCGCTGTTGGCCGTGACCACGGAGAGGAAAATCGTTCGCGTCGCATTGAAGAACATGGCCAACGCGATGGTGACGCCGCATAAGGCAAGCCGCCGTTGAACGCTCAGACGCTTTAGCTCACCGAAAAAGAGCGCCATCATGAACGACGCCTGCAAGGAACGAACACCGCTGCATGCGGTGTCGATGTCCACGAGGCCCCCGGCGGTCTCGATGACGTTGCCGTGGCGCAACGCGGGAAAACCAAACCAGTTCAAGAATTCGACGGTGATGCTGACGTTCGCGCGCGTGAGGGTTTGAATGACGGAGTGTTCGAGGAACGTCGGCCACGGAACGGCAACGAGAAAAAACACGACGGGAACTGCGAACTGCCGGAGAGCGGAAAATCCACGCCACGCATAGAGCAGCAGCAGCGACAACGAAACGGCTTCGCCTGCGAGCATCCAACTGACGAGGCGCCAGTCGGGATTCGCTTCTTCGATCAGGCGCGTGACGATGAAGGCCAGGGCCAGCAGGAACAGCGCGGCGGATATCAAGAGACGGACGGAAGGAGGCGCAGGTAGGAGCGTAGAAGATTCGAGGGTTGGGGCGCTTTGCCAGCGCTTCCAAAACAGAAAGGCGCAGAGGAACGGAATGGCCCAGCCGTAGCTGTATTGCTCGTTCAACGTCCACTCGACGCGCAAGTGACGGATGACGGTGAACCACGTGTGGAGAAGAATGCCCGCCGCCGCCCAACCGTGCGGAGACAAGCGGAAGCTTGTCTTCGCCCCGCAAGTTGATGGCTGAAAATTCATGCTGCTAAGCCGTGACCATTCAGTTCAAACCGCAGAGGGACCTAACGCAGTTGGTGCCGCAACCACATGATGTGGAGTGCGGTGACTCGTCACCGCTTTCGGCAGGCGACTTGTCGCCGTCGGATTGGGAGGCGCGTGCCTCATATCGCGAGCCGCTGAACGCGGCTCTGCCTGGCCGACAAGTCGTCCAAGCGGCGAAAGCGGTGACAAGTTACCGCACTTCAAATCGTTGCCCCTCCCGCGCGAAGTTTCATGATTACGGATTTTGCAGGCGAGGTGAACTTTAACAGAAGGCAACGAAGGAAATGAAGAATGGAGCGAAGAGAATCTCATTTTCGGATCGATGCGGGCCGGCGGGCGTTTTGCTTTGCACCCTTTTGCACCGTTTTTGCACCAGTGAATGAAGTGCAGGTGGTGCAAGGAACGTTGGGGCATGAAAGTGGGGCGCGCCGCGAATTGGGAAAGAAATGTAGTTTCCGCAGATTTCGACCGAAGATCGACGCGCGCGGAGCGACGCGCCCCACAGAAAGAAACGCGGGAGAAGCTGGAGAAAATTCGAACGATGGACACTCAGGCCCGAGTGCGGCGGGCGAAACGGGCGCGGCACTCGCGGCCAGCGATGACCAAACCAAGGAAACCAACGGCGGCCAGGGAATAGAACGAAGTTTCGGGGACAGCGGTAAGCGTCAGGTCGTCAATGCCGAGGGTAGCGTCTGCGCCGGGGGAAGCGGAATCAGCCCATCGGAACCAGAAATCCTGTCCCGCAGCGATGTGCAAACCTTCGATATTAGCCGTCAACTCCTGTTCGGTCCCAGTTAGGCCGGAACTGTAATTGAGCGCGGTCACAGGAACCCAGCCGGCCACTTCTGAATCCACCACTCCCGCATCGCCCACGAAATACTCAAAGGCCAGGCGATTCACGGCACTGCCCGCGCGCCATGTCTGGCCGTAGTAACTCACCGTCATTGAAGTGATTTCTCCGGCCGTACCGTTGTTAAACTGAATTCCGAAAGTGACGGTACCGCCCACGCTGCCCAAAGAGCGACCGGTGTGCGGGAAACCACCCGATCCCAAATTGTAAAGTCCTGCGCCCGTATCCGAACCATTGCCGGCCGTGATCTCTTCCTCGCTGGAGAACCAATTCGGGAGGGCGATGATGCCTGCCGGATAGGTCCACGAAGAGCTTCCCGTTCCGAGACTGTCGAAATCCTGGGTGTAAAGCTGATCGTAATTTTCGATCGTCAGCGCAGCCTGCGAGGTTAACGCCAATGCGAGGGACAAAGCCAAGCTCTTCAGGAACATGAGGGCATTATCGGTGAAAACCCTGACCCACTTAAAGGAAAATCCTCCACGTCGCGAAAATTTTTCATGGCGAGAGGCTGGGGACGATGCCGAAACGCATCACGTACCAAACCGTTTTCAAATATTCCGCGCCGATATAATGGCGCTCGTCGCGGAAAGGTTTGGCGCGCGCAACGGGCGCGGAGATGAATTCCATCTCGGGCGCATAATGCCGAAAGCAACTCAGCGCGCGGCGGGAGTGGAACCACGACGTGACGATGATGACGCGCCGGCAACCGTGCTTCCGAAGGCGCGCCACCGTGAAACGCGCGTTCTCCTCCGTGGTGCCTGAATCGCATTCCACTTCGATGTTCCGGGGAGCAACGCCCAGTTTTTCCAGCAACCGGCGATTGTCTTCACAATCCCCCGCGCCGGACACAATCACTCGCGCCGCGAATCCATTCGTGGCCAGCGCCGCGGCCGCGGCCACGCGAATGACGGGTTCGCCTCCCAAGACCACGATGGCATCGCCGGGTTGCAAACGGGAACGAACGCACAACAGTTCGTCGTCAAAGAGAACGCCGGCCAGGACACTGAGAACGCACAGAGCCAACAAACCCGCGAACCATTTCAGGCGCTTGCGATTCGCTGCCACAGACGGCTTCGCGACCTCGGGGTTTCCGCGTTGCAGCACACGGAGTTTCGTCCGCACCTCGGCAATATATTGAGCGCGAATCCGGCACGCGATGAAACCGGGCCGTCCCTCCAGGAAACCGCCGCGCAAGAGATAATGATAAGCAAACCAAACGGCAGGCTCGAACGGCAATCGAATCACGACCTTCTTCAGAAATCTCCGGCGCTCCTGCGTGTTGCCGAACAGGCGCGGCTGGATGGTTTCCTTCCCGTACGTGCCGGTGGCCAGGAAGTGATGACGCAGGGCCGCCTCCCACGTGGCGTAGCGATGATGCCGTTCCCGGTAGGCCTCGAGTCCCTTAAAATCTTCGTGAATGAGCGGCGTCCGCAGACGACCCACGCGGCCTTCCACGATCACCCGCTCGTGAACTTCCATGTCCAGGCCGCTGCCGATTTCATCGAGCAGATGTTCGAAGCGGGCATGGCCGTGGCGGAACAAGAGCACCGCCGCGTGAGAAAAACCTCCGTGCCGAAAGCGCCGGCCCAGGAAGTGAAACTCTTTTTTGATCAGGAACGCGGCCGGCAGATCGCCGTCGGAAAGCGCCGTTTCGATTTCCCGCCACAGTTCGTCAGGCACGACTTCATCCGCATCCAGTAGAAGAATCCAAGGCGATGGGAAGGTGAGCGTGTCGAGCGCCCATTGCCGCTTCTTCGGATACCCGCCCGTGTAACTGAACTGAACGATGTCCGCGCCTAACCGTTGGGCGATGGAGGCCGTGTCGTCGGTGCTTTGCGAATCGAGCACCACGACGCGTTCGGCGCGGTGCAGCGATTGAAGGCATCGCGCGATATTGGCCGCTTCGTTGCGCGCGGCGATGAGGATGGTAATGGGGAGTTTTGGCAACCGTTTCAGCTACGATTTAGATTTTGTTGGACGCGCCGGATGCACCCACACTTATCCGAGCGAAATTACTTTTCGGAAAAGCTGGATGGATTCGGCCGCTCCGTTCCTCCAGAACGAGCCGTGACAATAAAAAATCGATAAGGGATGGCAGCGCGATCGACAAAGAAATGGTTGTTCACAGAGGTCGCGATGCAGGTCCAGTTGGTGAAAGTGGCGGTGGCGAACAGACGAAAATCCAAATCAGAAGTCAGCGCGCCTGCGTAGTTCCATGAGAGCATGAGGTTGGTGGAGGAAAGGTTCGTGGCGGCCAATGACGTTGCCATCAATCTCGTCACTCCCTCGTTCGGATCGACGTATTCGAAGGCCCCCGCATCATTTCGATCGCCGAACCACATGCCTGTGAAATCCTGCGCGACGCCTAGATTCACGCCGAAGTCGCGCACGGGCGAATCGCCGAGCGGGTGGTAATCCGCAGTCAGACGCGGATCGGCATTCAGGCTGTTCACGTCGAAGCCAAGTGATTGCCACTGCGCAAATGTGCGGGCCGAAACCCCGGACGAATCAGTGTAAGCCGCCGCCACCCAATTCGAAGTGCCGAGCAGATAAACATTGTTGCTCGTGGCCAATGTGTCGTTCGTCGTGAAGCCCTGAAAGACGGTGTATTGATTCGTTTCAGGACCGGCGATCACGATGTTGTTTCTGAACACGAGATTCAACGCGCCCCAGCGATTAAGGACTCCGGCATTCTGATTTGCGTGCAACGGCGGCACGCCCCGGAGATCGATGGTGCTGTTCTCGATGGTGACGTTGCCTTGCAGCAACCATCCGGTCCATTGCCCGCCTACAAACCGGTTCGTGTGAATGGCGATGCAGTTGCGCACCA
>DATHKK010000712.1:0-2881 GCA_035489355.1 Candidatus Limnocylindria bacterium | reverse complement strand
CATCAGCCAGGGCGCGAACGCTGCTTATGGCTACGACCCGCTGACGGGCGAGGAATTCTGGCGCGTCGAGGAACGCACCAGTCATTCTGCCGGCGCACGCCCGGTGATCGGACATGGATTGATCTTCTTTCCCACTGGCTGGTCCCAGGGCCAGGTGCTCGCCGTGAAACCGGGCGGTCGCGGCGACGTGACGGCATCACACATCGCGTGGCGTGTGACCAAAGCCGCGCCAAAAAAGCCGTCGCTCATCCTCGACGGAGATTTAATCTTCATGATCAACGACGGCGGCGTGGCGACGTGTGTCGAAGCCAAGACCGGGAAGGAAGTTTGGAGCGAGCGCATCGGCGGGAACTTTTCGGCCTCGCCAATCATTGCTGACGGGAAAATCTATCTCTTGAATGAAGAAGGTAAGACGACCGTGATTGCGGCCAGCCGCGAATTTAAGAAGCTCGCCGAGAACAAACTGGATTCCGGCTTCATGGCTTCACCCGCCGTCACGGACAAGGCGCTGGTTCTTCGGACGAAGACGGACTTGTACCGCATCGAACAGTAAGGTGGCGGCAAGCATTCTTGCTGGCCGGTGTGGGCCGGCTTCCAGCCGCCCGGAAAAAGGTCGGCAAACAAGGATGCTTGCCGCCACAGCGCCTTCAAAAACCTTTGAACGAATCGGACGCGCCCTTAGCGTCGCGCGATGCCGAACGTTTCGGAACACTTTCTGAAGTTCAAAGAAGCCTTGCTCACCGGCGACGCGCCGTTTCTCGGTCCACAGTCCCGCTTTTCAGCCATCGGTGAACCGGAACTGATTCGAAAACTGGAAGACTTCTCGAAGGCGCAGAGGATTTCATCTTCTGCGCAGCCGCTTCTGCGTAGCGCGGTTTTCCTCTGGCACGATCACCTCGACGCATCGCACACCCTTTCTCAAAGCATCGAAACTCCCGAGGGCAGTTGGCTGCACGGCATCATGCACCGCCGCGAACCGGACTACGGCAACGCCAAGTATTGGTTCCGTCATGTTGGCCAGCACGAAGCTTTTCCAACTTTGGCGGAACGCGGGGCGCCATTGCTAGATCAACACAGCGAGGACCTCGCCGCCCGGTTGCTCGACGGCAAGAATTGGCTGCCGTTCGCGTTCATTGACGAATGCGCGCGGGCCGAGCAGGGGGTGGACGCCGCGTTGCGCTCCACGCTTCGCCAGGTGCAAGCCGCCGAGTTCGACGTGCTCGTGGAACACATTCTTTCCAAGACGTGAGCGAATTTCTCACCGTTCTCACCGCTGTCTTGCCGATCTTTTGCATCGCGGGCGCGGGCGTTCTCTTACGGCAACTGAACTGGCTCACCGCCGATGCGGATGCGAGCCTGCTCCGCGTCACGGTCAACGTCCTGACGCCGTGCCTCATCTTCGATTCCATCCTCGGCAATCAGGCCTTTGCGCAACCCGGAAACATTTGGCTGCCGCCACTCATCGGTTTTGGCACCGTAGCGCTGGGCGTTCCATTCGCTCTTCTGTTGCGCGGCGCGACGGGCCTGCGCGATGAGCGCGCTCGCCGCACGTTCACGTTCGTGGCTGCGACTTACAATTACGGTTACGTGCCGGTGCCGTTGATCCTCGCGCTCTTCCCCAAAGAAATCGCCGCGCCCACGCTCGCCGTCCTGTTCGTCCACAATGTGGGCGTGGAGATCGCGCTCTGGAGCCTCGGCCTCATGATTCTTGGCGGCGGAACGTTGCGCGACAACTGGCGAAAAATTTTGAACCCGCCACTGCTCGCCATCGTGCTGACCCTGGCGCTGAACTTCATCATCGGCAGCCGGCCCGTGCCCGAGTTCATTCACAAGACCGCACACATGCTGGGCCAATGCGCCATTCCGTTTGGCGTGTTGATGATTGGCGCGACCATGGCGGACTTCGTGCATGAATTTCGTAGCGTCCAAGGTGTACGGTTAGTGCTCGTCAGTTGCGTCCTGCGGCTCGGAATTTTGCCCATACTCTTTTTGCTGCTTGCAAAATACCTGCCCTGTCCGGTCGAACTCAAACGCGTGATTACGATTCAGGCGGCCATGGCCGCCGCTGTATTTCCGATCGTCATGGCGAAACATTATGGCGGCGATCCGGCCACGGCGGTGCGCGTCGTGCTCGGCACCTCGTTGGTGGGACTCGTGACGATCCCGCTTTGGCTGCGCTTCGGATTGAAGTGGGTTGGATTGTGAAAGGCGACATTGCCGCCGGTGGGGTGACACTCCGTGGAGCCATGCGAGGAATATGCTCGCTCTGCTCGAAATGGTGGCTCGACGAGAGTCTCGCCCCACCTATCGAACATTCCGGCGGATTCGCTTACGTCTTCAACTTGCGCTCCAAAATTTCTCCTACCAGCGCCGGATTCGCTTTGCCCTTGCTCAGCTTCATGACCTGGCCTTTGAGGAAATTCAGCGCGGCAACTTTGCCGGCTTTGAAGTCCGCGGCCGAAGTGGGATTCGCGGCGATGGCCTCGTCGCAAAACTTTTCGATCGCGCCCGTGTCGCTCACTTGCAGCAATCCTTTCGCGTCCACGATTTTCTCCGGCGCAGTCCCTGTCTCGAACATCTCGGCGAAAACATCCTGCGCGATCCGGCTGCTGATCTTCCCTGACTCCACCAGCGCCACAAGCTCGTTGATGTCTCGCGGTTGCATCTTCACCGAATCAATCGGTGTGTTCGTTTCCGTGAGCTTTGCGCGGAGGTTATTGATCACCCAGTTGGCCGCCGCCTTCGGGTTTTTTGACCCAGCCGCCGCGTTTTCGAAAAACTTTCCGAGCGGAACGTCATCAACAAACGTCTGCGCGTCCTGCGGAGGCAACTGGTAGGCGTTGATGAACCGCTGCTTGCGCGCAAGCGGCAACTCCACCAC
>DATHKK010000711.1:0-4093 GCA_035489355.1 Candidatus Limnocylindria bacterium | reverse complement strand
TCAATTCCGCGTCCCAAAAATCCAAGCTCTTTCAACTTCTTTTCATTCAATTCCCATCGCTCCTGCGGCGTCGCAGCCAAAGCTTTCGGCAAACGGACGAGGTCTTCGTCGCTAAAGCCGCGCATTCCCTTCAGCTTGCGATAAACCCTGGGCCAATCTTTGAGCGTGGTTTTCACTTGAATTCAATTCCTTCAAGAAGCTTCTCAATCTCAGACCGCAATCGTCTCTCCTGTTTCTCCAATGTCTTTTTCTTATCAGCTCCGAATTTGTCTTCGCACTGAGTTGTTATCGCATAGACCCAATTCCCCCGGTGAAGGAGCAGATGACCCCGAAATACGCGCGGTGTTATCATCTCTTTCGTCACGGATTCGCGTTGCGCCGGCGGAATCCACACTTTTACGCCCGGAACTTCTCCCGTCGCGATGTAGAACAGCGCTGGCTGCTTGGTCGTGCCTGAGTCAACGGACTTGGCCGGTTCAATGATTGCTTTAGGAAGACTCTTGCGATCCTCAGCCTCCATAAATTCGGCGATTCCTTTGAGCAGCACTGGATCGGAGAAAGATCTTCCGTCAGGCGATATCTCGAACCAACGCACAGCGAATCGCAGGCCCATGTCATCACCGAAGGCAACAATACCGGCGCCCTCCTTTTTGTTTACGTCATCCTTAATGACCGCTCCTGGCTTCATCAAATCAGGAACTCGACACGAAAAGTTTGTTTGTGGCGAGGTATAGCGCCCCTCTTGAATCGTGCCGCTGATCGTTGTGTAGTTTCGATATGAACCGATGAAGCCGCGTAGCGGATCGACGCGAGCACATCCGTTCAGCGCGGCGGTGACGAACAGGCTGGCACACAATAGAACCACTACAGTGCAACGGCGTAGCTTCATTTGCATTTGTCGAGGATCTCGTCGGCTATTGCGTTCGAAACTCCTTCATAAAAATCGTCGTTGCACATCATCACCGGGGCGGTGCCGCAGCTCGCGAGGCATTCGACAAACTCGACCGTGTATTTACCGTCCTTCGTTGTCTGCGGACCGTGCGCGTGGACATCCAGTCCCAGGCGCTGGCAGAAATGTTTGTGCAGTTCACCGGAACCGCCGAGCGCGCAGCTCAACGTGCGGCAAACCTTCAAATGAAATTTCCCGAACGGCTCGCGGCGGAGCATCGGGTAAAACGTGACGATCTCGTAGATGTTGATGGGCGACAGGCTGAGCTTCTTCGCCGTCCACTCGACCGCTTCCTGCGGAATCCAGCCATGCGATTCCTGCACTGCGTGCAGCACCATCAACGACGCGCTGCGCTCCTGGCCTTGCGGGTAATGCGTGAGCAATTCCGCGACTTCCGCGTCGAGCGCGGGCGTGGGCTTCCACGTCGGATCGCTCCGCAACTCGTTCGGGATGGGTTCGTAAGTCTCGGCGCTCATCGATCACACTCTCCCATCACGAAATCAAACGAGCCGAGGATGCTCACCACGTCGCTCATCATGTGGCCCGGCAGCGTGTGCGGCAGGATGCTCAGGTTCACGAACGATGGCGCGCGAATCTTCAATCGATACGGCGTGCCGCCGCCGCGTGAGTTGATGTAGAAGCCCAACTCGCCCTTCGGATTTTCCGCGCCGAAATAAACTTCGCCGACCGGCGCGTTCACGCCCTGCGTCACGTTGATGAACTGATGGATCAGTTCCTCCATGCTCGTGAGCACTTTGTTCTTCGACGGCAAAGTGATTTTGCCGTCAGCGATGTTCACCGGCTCTTTGCCTTCGTTGTCCGCGCCTCCGGGAATGCGGTCGAGGCATTGGCGCACGATGCGAACGCTCTGGCGCATTTCTTCCATGCGCACGAGGTAGCGGTCGTAGCAATCGCCGACCGAGCCAATCGGCACATCGAACTCGAGGTCCTTGTAAACGAGATACGGATGTGCTTTGCGCACGTCGTAATCCACGCCGCAGCCGCGCAGATTCGGCCCCGTCAGCCCGTAATCAATCGCGTCCTCCTTTGAAATAATTCCGACATCCTTCGTCCGGTCCACGAAGATGCGATTGCGCGTGAGCAACGTCTCCGACTCATCGAAGTTCACTGCTACTTCGTTGCAAAATTTCCGCACCGCTGCGACCCAGCCCTTCGGTGTGTCGCGCGACACACCGCCGATGCGCGTGTAACTCGTGGTGAACCGCGCGCCGGTCAGCGCTTCGAAAAGATTGTAGAGCTTTTCGCGCTGCGTGAACGTGTGCATGAACACGGTCAACGCACCCACGTCCATCGCGTAAGCGCCCAGCCCAAGCAAATGCGCCGAGACGCGTGCCAGTTCGCAGCAGATGACGCGGATGTATTGGCAACGCGGCGTGAGCTTCGTGTCGATGCCCATCAACTTCTCGACCGCGAGCGCGTAAGCGACGTTGTTCGCGAGCGGCGCGAGATAATCCAGTCGATCCGTGTAAGGGATGAACTGGGTGTAAGTCATGTTCTCTGCGATCTTCTCGTCGCCGCGATGCAGGTAGCCGACGTCCGGAATCGCCTTCGTGATGATCTCGCCATCCATCTCCAGGATGATGCGCAACACACCGTGCGTGGACGGGTGCGACGGCCCCATGTTGAGAACCATCTTCTCACCCTGCATGTCGCCGGTTTCGTCCTGCGGCTCCGGCGCTTCGACGCCACGCTTCGCGTCCTCCGCCGCAAGCCGGGAAGGCGCGTCACGAAAAGTAATTTCCTGCGTGGTGGCCATCAAAACTGTCGTGTCGCGATTTGCTCGAAGAATAACCGCGCGATTGTGTCGATTTTGCCAGAGGCAACTCGGCCACTGCGAATCCTCCAAACGAACTGCTCGTTGCCGGGGGCGTAGCCTACCTCACAAAGCTCAGGCAAGCTGGGTAGACTACAAAGGTCAATGCGCTCGTACTTTGAATCTGAATCGGCAACCGAGACATGCAAGGTCACTGCCTTCGGTCCCAGTTGCGGACGCATTCGTTCCGAGGCAAAACCAAACCAAAACAAGTAGCGAATCTTTCGGACGCCACTTCGCACTTGGATTCCAAAAAACCAAGTCATCTTCGCAGCCTGTCCGTCGCGCAATGTGAGGAACTTCTCGAAGTCGAGGCTGCCGTAATCCTGAATTCTGAATTGCGCCAACCCCTGAGCTTCAGTGCCTAGTAAGTCAGCAATCTGACGGAACTGATTTTTCAGCAACTCCATCGCACTGATAAAGATGCTGTGCTCGTTCTGCGCGCGAACGCGTTCGGTTTCAGTGAACCTTGATACGAGACTTCTGGCCCATTCCTGTTCGGAACGCTGCTGCTCCACCGCTTTGAGATATTCTTCAAGACTTTCTTCGACAGATTCCGCAACCAGCGCTACGAGTGCGCTCAAGTCACCTTGGTCAGATTCCTTGAGGGCTTCGTAATACCGAAGTCGCTCCTCTCGGGTGATGACGGCGATGGGGAAACCATGACGCATTAGCAAGAGATTGAGGAGCAACCGACCGACTCGACCATTACCATCCGCAAAGGGATGGATGTAAACGAACCACGTGTGAACAACGGTCGCCACAATCACGGGATTCAACGGTGATGCGCTTGCCGTATTCGCCTGAAGCCACACAGAGAGCTTCTGCATTTCGGGAGCGACAGCTTCGGGACGGGGTGGCTTGTGCGGAGAACCGGTGATAGCAACTTCAACCTCTCGGTACTTACCGGCTTCGCGGTCGTTGACGCCCTTTAACACGGCAGCGTGCAAGCTGCGAATATCTGTTTCTCGAATGGGTCCGGCTTTTGCATCGGCCAGCGACTGAAAAAGGTCGAGTGCATGAGACAAGCTCTTGGCTTCGAGCGTGTCCTTCAGCGGCTTACCGGAAATTGTCAGGCCTTGTTCGACCACCAGTCGAGTTTCCTGATAGTTGAGTTGGTTGCCTTCAATCGCGTTCGAATTGTAGATGTCTTTGATCCGAAAGTACGCTTGCAGACGTTTCAGCACTGTCGGCGTTAGCCTTCCTGACTTGCGAAGCTCGAAAACTTTGGCTTGGATGTCAGTTAAACGCGCTTCCGCCGCGGCATCGTAATAGTAAGGAGTTTCGGGAATGGATTTGAGGTCAGGCAT
>DATHKK010000710.1:0-5387 GCA_035489355.1 Candidatus Limnocylindria bacterium | reverse complement strand
TCCACCGCTGGCATTTTGACGGGCAGAGCAGCCTGCAGCACCTCGACCGTCTTAATCGCCAAGGCGGCGTTGATCTTCTGATGTTCTCCGCGCAGACCCACGGCAAGGTTGGAAGGCTTCGGTGAAACAACGTGCAACGGCGCATGCAAACGTCCGGCCGTTTTGCGAATGACGGACAGCGCTTCCGGCGCGGCGGCGGTGATGACGGGAACTCTCGGTTTGATGATGCCTGCTTTTTCCGCCGCAATTTTCTCCAACGTATCGCCGAGCCACTTCTCGTGATCGAACTGCACATTCGTAATCACACTGGCGAGCGGCGTGACAATATTGGTCGCGTCGAGCCGTCCGCCGAGTCCTGTTTCCCAAATCACGACGTCGCATCGTTGTTCCGCGAAATAGCGCAGCGCCAGGGTCGTGACGACTTCGAAGAAGGTGGGATGATTCTCCTTCGTAAACTCCTTGAGCCACCGCTGCGCTTCCTCGGCCAGCCACGCGACATCCGTCTCGGCGATGAGTTCGCGATTGATCTGGATGCGTTCCCGAAAGCTGACGAGGTGCGGCGAAGTGTAGAGGCCCACGCGCCGTCCGCTCGCGCGATAAATGGCTTCGAGCATCGCGCACGTGGAACCTTTGCCATTCGTTCCCGCCACGTGAATGAAGCGCAGTTCTCGCTGCGGATTCCCCGCGAGTTCCGCGAGGCGGCGAGCGCGGTCGAGCCCGAGCTGCGCGCCAAAGAGCTGGAGCGAAGAGAGAAATTCAACGGCATGTCGGTACAACATTCGGCGGCGGAATTTGCCACGCACGACGGTCGCACGCGATGCAAAGATATCGCTCGTCAACTCAGGGTTTGATAAAGCCACGCCTCGCGGATGACCTCGGCCACGCCGAAGGGCACCAGATGATCGACCGGCAAACCAGAACGGACACGCGTGCGAATCTCGGACGAAGAAAGTTTCATAGGCCAGCCGCCCAACACCTGGATGCGAAACGGCGAAGGCGAAGCGGCGGGAACTTCACCAGGCCGCGGAATGACGACGAACTGAACGAGCCGCGCGAGTTCATCCACTTCGCGCCACTTCGGCAAGGTCGGCACGTGGTCCGTGCCGATGAGGTAAGAGAATTCGCTTCGCGGAAAACGCCGCACGTAAGAGCGCACGGTGTCGATCGTGAAAGAAGTTCCGCCGCGCTGAATTTCCTGTTCGTCGATTTCGTAGTCCGCTCTGCCGACGAGAGCGAGGCGGAGCATGCGCAGGCGCAGCGCGGCCGAAGCAGGTTCGCTCGCCGGCTTGAAAGGCGACTGCGCGGCGGGGATGAAGAACAAGCGATCCAGCGCGAGTTCTTCGCACGCCGCCTGGGCGACGAGCAAATGTCCGAGATGAACCGGGTCGAACGAACCGCCAAACAGGCCGATGCGTTTCATGGCGCGGAGTTAATCACGAAGGACCGGAGCGGCGAAGACTTCGTTTGCGGCCACACCACGGATCTTGAATTCGCCAGTTCAGACCATCGTTGTGGCAACGATGGTCGAAATGGTTTACTCGTGAAGCAGCTCTTCGCAGGCTTGGAACCTTTGCGTCAGGAACAGTTGCTCCGATTTCGTTTCCGCCAGTTGCAGCGACTTTTTGAAATAGCCCGCCGCCGCCAGCGGATCGTTCGACTGCGCCTCCAATTCGCCCAGCACGGCGTAGAGCAGGTAATACGAATTGAGCTTCTCACGATTCTGAATGGCCGCCACGGCTTCGAGACCGGCGCGCGGGCCATGAACATTCGCAATCACGATGGCGCGATTGAGCGCCGCGACCGGCGAGTCGTCGAACTCCACCAATCGATCGTAGAGCGACAAAATATAGGGCCAGTCCGTGGACTCGTAATCTTTCGCGGCGCAATGACACGCGGCGATGCCGGCTTGAAGATGATACTCGGTAATTTCATCGCCCGCCGCGGACTGCGCGAAGTGAAACATGCCGCGCGCGATCATCCGCTGGTCCCAGAGCGCGCGGTCCTGCGCTTTGAGAAGCAGGAGATTGCCCTCGGCATCGACCCGCGTCGGCAAACGCGCAGCGTTCAACAGCATGAGCGCCAGCAACGCGTGAGTCTTGGGCAGATGGCCCACCGGATGTTCCACCAGCAACGCCGCCAGCCGAATCGCATCATGACACAGTTCTTCGCGCACCAACCTTTCGCCGCTCGACGCTTTGTAGCCTTCGTTGAACAGCAGGTAGAGAGATTGCAGCACACCATCAAGGCGGACGGGCATCTCCTCGCCGGACGGAATCTCGAAGGGGATGCGCAGTTCCTGAATTCGCTGCCGGGCGCGCGTCAACCGCTTGGCGATGGCGGCTTCGGTGGTCAGAAATGCTTTGGCGATTTCCGCGGGGCTGAATCCGCAAAGTGTTTTGAGCGCGAGCGCGGTCTGTGACTCTTGAGGAACCAGCGGATGACAACAGGCGAACATCAGCCGCAGCCGGTCATCCTTGATCTCGTTGTCGAACGTGACGGAATCGCCGTAACCCTCGCCGGCGCCGGGCGACCATTGCTCGACGAAGGCGATGATCTGCGATTGCTTGTTGTAGAAAACTTTTACGCGGCGAATCAAATCCAACGCCAGGTTCTTCGCCGTTTGCGTCAACCATGCGGCGGGATTTTGGGGAACTCCGTAATAAGGCCAGGTCTTCAACGCGCGGACCAACGCTTCCTGGACCACGTCCTCGGCCATTTGCAAACGATCCAATCCAAAGATTCCCGTCAGGACCGAAACCAGTTTTCCCGCCTCGTGACGAAAAAGATGATCAGCCAGCCGGGAAATCTCCCCGGACGGTGGGGGCGCGGCGCTTTCTGGAAGCTGGCTCACGAAGCGCATTCGCTGAAGGCGGCCCCAGCACGTTTGCCGATTTCTTCCGGTGTCAGATCCTCTTTGTGTGTGGCCATGGACCATGCATGCCCAAACGGATCTTCCAGCACGCCGTAACGATCGCCCCAAAACATGTCCGCCAGAGGCATGCGCACCTGGGCGCCAGCCGCGACCGCCTTGCTGAAGGCGGCGTCCACGTCCTCCACATACATGTGAATGGTGACCGGAGTTCCACCGATAGTTCGAGGACCGCGGCAATTCATTTCCGGAAATTCATCGACGAGAAAGAGTCGCGAGTCTCCGATTTTAAGGTCAGCGTGCATGAGGGATTTTCCATCCGGCCCAGGCGCTCGGGTAATCTCTTCGGCCCCAAAAGCCTTCTTGTAGAATTCAATGGCTTGAGCGGCCCCCTTCACGACCAGATGCGGGGTGAGGGTGTGAAAGCCACCTGGGACTGGTTTGACTCGACTGTTCATCTCTTTCCCTTTCCTTCAGTTGTTTCCGTTGAACTGCTTCTTTGCTGACGATGATGGGATCTAAGCCGTCGCGCTGGCCAGCGTCCCAGTGCGCTCCGCAAATTCCACAGCGCGTGACCTCACCGCGCACATCTCGGCCACGGGCCGCACCTCGACGACAGCGCCGTAATCGAGACCCGGGCACTGCTGCGCGATGGCGATGGCTTCGTCTTCGCCGGCGACTTGCAAATAAAAGTAACCTCCAATGGCTTCCTTCGACTCGGCGAACGGACCGTCCGCCACGCTGCGCCCTTTTTTGCCGGAGACGAGTTTGCCCTCATTCTCCAACGGATGGCCGCCCGTGCATTTTCCTTCCTGCTTCAGCCGTTCGAACCAGGCGTACCAATCGGTCACAACTTTCTGACGTTGCTCAGGAGAGATGCCCTCGTCCCAGTTCGTGCCGCGGAACAAGAGCATGTAATCGGATTTCGGTGTTGTCGTACTCATAGTCGATTCTTTGTAATGATTTTCGTTTCCGTCAAGCCATCGCATCGGACAACAATCGCTTCCTGGCGCGATCAAAGATCGGGCACTCCTCCAGCACGGGCCGGACTTCGATCGTCACGCCATATTCCAAGGTCGGGTTCGATTTCGCGATGGCCACCGCCTCATCCAGATTCTCCGCTTCCACGAGGAGATAACCGCCGACCGCTTCCTTCGATTCGGCAAACGGTCCATCCGCGATCGTCCGTCCTTTCTTTCCAGAAACGTGTTTGCCCTCCGCACCCAGCGGCTGGCCGGCCTTGACCTTCCCTTGATGTTTCAATCCTTCAAACCACGCCATGACTTGCGCCATGACCTGTTGGAGTTCTTCCGCGGAGAGACCTCGGTCCCAATGCGGGCCACGGAAAAACAGCATGTATTCGGACTTCGGAGTGGGTGCGCTCATAATTCCTTTCTCTGATAAAATGTTCACTTCAATGACACGACGAATGAGCGGACGTCTTCAGGACATTGATTTTGCGCCCTGGTCCAACAGCGACGCGCTTCAATCCATCCGGGGCGGATACTCTTTGATTCGGCACGTCCGAGTTCATGTAATCCCACGGCTGCGCGTCCGCGGTGATAATGTTGTGCTGCGGACGAAACCAACTGGGGTCATCCAAACTCGCTGCGTTGATTCCGACCACGGGCGATGTCCCTTCGGCGTTTTCTCCTCCCGTCAGGCGCGAGCCACACTCGGCGCAAAAGCCGCGCTTGTGTTGAAAACCAGCCGCACTCGTCGTGAAATGATGACGCGGCGCGCCGCGCGTGAACTTGAATGACTTCGCCGGCAGCACCACGACGCAAGATCCCGCGCCGCCGGACGCGCGCTGGCAATCACGGGAGTGGCATTGAAACATTTCCACCGGCTCAGCCGCACACTCGTGGCGAACCGCGCCGCACACGCATCCGCCGAAAAACGGCGTCTTCATAATCCTGAAAGCAGGAGGACGGTAGGTCGTCACTGTCCTCGGTGCCCCTGCCCTTCGCAACTGACGGTTCTGTCACGCCGCGCCGGCATCGACCAGCACTTGGAATCCGCCGTAGCACATTCGCTTGCAATCGAAGGGCATGTCTTTCGGATCGCACATGCTCGCAATGCGCGGGTCCTTCATAACTTTGGCATTCACCTTGTCGCGGTGTGCGCGTGATTTGTAAACGATGTAGGCGAACACCACAGTCTCGCTGGACTTGAGCTTCATCTGTTTCGAAAAGGACACGCCCATCTTGACGTTCAAGTCGTCGCCCACGCATTCCTTGTAATCAATCGCGCCGTGCTCGCGCCAAATTTTACCCGCCTTCTGCGCCATGAGGCGATAGGCCGGCAGCTTTTTCTTCGGCACCGGCAACACGAATCCGTCCACGTATTTCATGAGTCTTCCTGGTTTGTTTTTGTTTGCTGCTTAAATCAGTTTTTGTTCTCAGCCGGACGGGTCACCAAACAGGCGAAAGCTTTCCTCTCTGACCACAATAGAAAAAACGCCAGCACGCAGATGCCGATCAACATTGGATTACCCAACCCTTCGCCGCCGGTAACG
>DATHKK010000709.1:0-3113 GCA_035489355.1 Candidatus Limnocylindria bacterium | reverse complement strand
CGTTTCATACTATTTTAGTCTAGGCCTAGAGCGATATAGCCTTTGCAGGCAGGGAGCGGGATTCGTTCGCATGAAGAAAACCCCCAAGCGAGATCTTTTTCCGGGTGCTCTCGAGATGATGATTCTCCAAACCCTGAGACGGCAGCCGTCACACGGCTACGCGCTCGTACAGCACATCAAACAAACTTCGCATGATTTGCTTCAGATTGAAGAAGGGTCGTTGTATCCAGCCCTCCAGCGTCTTCTCAAAGAAGAATTGGTCAAGGCCGAGTGGGGTGTCTCTAGTACAAACCGCCGCGTGCGGATTTACAAACTGACGGCCGCAGGCGCAAAACACCTAGAACTTGAGGTGTCGAGCTTCGAGCGCATGCTCGAAGGAATTACCCACGTTTTAGCCCCGGGTGAGCTATGAATTGGTTGCGACAATTATTTTCGCGGCGGCGGATGTACGGCGAGTTGTCGGAAGAAATTCAGGAGCACCTCGAAGAAAAGACCGCGGAGTTGGTTGCAGGCGGAATGTCGAGGGAAGAAGCCGCCTACGCGGCACGCCGGGAGTTTGGAAATGTGAATTTGGTAGAAGAAAACGGAAGGGACATCTGGCGGTGGCTGGCGATCGAGAATTTTTTCGCCGATGTGCGCTACAGCTTACGAATGCTCGGGCGCAATCCTATGTTCACGGCTGTTGGAATGTTGACCATTGCGATTGGAATTGGCGCTAACACAGCGGTCTTCAGTGTTGTGAACAGCGTGCTGCTGAAACCGCTGAATTATCCGAGATCGCAGGAGTTGGTGGCACTGCACCAGATCGCGCCGGGCGCGGCAGGGCTGGCGGATTTTCGGAATGGCCTGCTCCTTTCGCCCTCGATGTATTTCACCTACGCAGAGCAAAACCGGACGTTTCAAGCATTGGGCGTTTGGGTACCCGACACGGCGAATGTCACAGGCCTGGCCGAGCCGGAGCAAGTGCGCACGGTTGACGTAAGCGACGGCGTGCTTCAGGCGCTTGCTGTTTCGCCGACACTTGGGCGCTGGTTTTCGCAGGAGGACCAGATTCGGCGAGGTCCGGAACGGGTGATGCTGAGCTATGGGTATTGGCAGCGGCGCTTCGCAGGAGACCGCACGGTCGTTGGACGCAACGTTTTGGTTGATTCGCGGTCTCGCGAAATCATAGGAGTGATGCCGCAAGGGTTTCGATTCCTTGACACGGATTTCGACCTGATCGTGCCGCTGGCATTTGAGCGGGGCAAGGCCATCCTGGCGGGATTCGGATATCACGGGATCGCACGTCTCAAGCCAGGCGTGGCAATTGCGGAAGCCAATACCGATATGATCCGGATGTTGCCGATTTGGATGGACTCGTGGTCCAACGGACCTGGAACGAATTCCCACATTTATGAGACGTGGAAAATCACGCCCATGATTCACCCTCTGAAACAAGAAGTGCTCGGCAACATCAACGAAGTGCTTTGGGTGGTGATGGGGACTATCGGCTTGGTGATGATGATTGCTTGCGCCAACGTAACGAATCTGCTGCTAGTCAGAGTGGAGTCGCGGCAGCAGGAACTGGCGGTTCGAGCTGCCCTTGGCGCCGGCTGGGCACGCATCGTGCGGGGACTTCTGGTGGAAAGCGTGTTGCTCGGGCTGATGGGCGGAGCGCTTGGCGTTGGCTTTGCTTACGCTGGCGTGCACTTTCTGGTGGCTACGGGTCCTGCGAATCTGCCGCGCCTAAGCGAAATTTCGGTTGATACGCGGACGCTGGAATTTGCGTTTCTGGTTTCCGTGCTCTCGGGTCTGCTGTTCGGATTGATTCCTGCGCTGAAATACGCCGGACGGCGGAAGACACTCGATCTGCGCAGCGCGGGGCGAGCCATCAGCGTGAGCCGGGAACGCCATCGCGCGCGCAATCTGCTCGTCATAGGCCAGATGGCCATGGCGGTAGTGCTGTTGGTGAGCGCGGGCTTGATGATTCGCACGTTCAAGGCATTGCGATCCGTCGATCCGGGATTCACGGACGCGCAGCGTCTCCAGCTAATGCGCATCTCGATTCCCGGTTCGCTTGTGGCGGAGCCGGAACGGGTCACGAGAATGCAGAACGAAATTGCGGATAAGTTGGGGGCCATTCCCGGTGTGAAATCCGTGGGTTTTGCAAGCGAAATGCCTATGGAAGGATTCGACTCGGACTGGGATGCCATATACGCTCAGGACAAGACGTATTCCGAGGGCGAAATTCCTCCCCTCCGGCTATACAAGCATCTTTCGCCGGGTTTCCTTGAGACCTCGGGGACCCGCATCATTGCCGGCCGCGAACTAACATGGACCGAAGTGTATGGCCTGAGACCTGTGGCCATGGTATCCGAGAATCTGGCGCGAGAGATGTGGGGCACGCCATCGGCTGCCATCGGCAAGCGATTGCGCGAATATTCGTCAATGCAATGGCATGAAGTAATCGGAGTGCTGCAGGACGTTCGTGAAAACGGTGTCCAGGAGAAGTCGCCGGAAACCGTGTATTGGCCTCCGCTTATGAAAGGTTTGTTTGGGCCTGGCCCGGTGGTGCAGGCGGTGCGGACGGTAACGTTCGCCATACGCAGCGAGCGCGCAGGTACCCAAGCTTTCCTTAACGAGGTGCGGCAAGCCGTGTGGTCGGTGAATTCGAATTTGCCGCTGGCGTCGGTGCAGACGATGCAGAACGTGTATGACAAATCGGTTGCGCGAACTTCGTTTACCCTGGTGATGCTCGGGATCGCGGGTACCATGGCTGTGGCGTTGGGGATGATCGGCATCTACGGCGTGATCTCTTACACCGTGTCACAACGCCGGCGCGAAATTGGAATCCGTTTGGCGCTCGGTGCCCAGCGTGGAGACGTGCTGCAAATGCTCCTCGGGCAGGGCGCCAGGACGGCGCTGGTGGGCGTGGCAATTGGAATCGGGTCTGCTCTTGGATTGACGGAGTTGATGAGGAGCCTGCTATTTGGCGTGTCAGCCCAGGATCCAGTGACGTTTGCTGGCGTTGCGGTCCTGCTCACATTCGTTGCACTCCTAGCGTCCTACATTCCTGCGCGCCGTGCGACACTCGTCGACCCCACAGTGGCGCTGCGCTACGAATAGTTGCTCCC
>DATHKK010000708.1:0-3431 GCA_035489355.1 Candidatus Limnocylindria bacterium | reverse complement strand
ATCATGGCGAAAGTCGAGTGGGCCGCGCCGCCACGCGTGAACTCTAGAATGTCCGAAACCATCGTGCTGATGCGATCGATCTGTTTTCGGATGCGGGTTTGCGCCAATCGCCGCGTGTCCACGCCGGCCTCGGGTTCGCACGCCATGTCGGAGGCAATTCCAATGATGGTGAGCGGGTTCTTCAAATCGTGAACGATGGAACTGGCGAACCGCCCCACGAGCGCCATGCGTTCCGCCTGCAAAACCTGACGGATGTATTGGCGGTTGAACTCGCGCAACCGTTGCGTGATCTCGCGCATCATGCTGAACGAGAAGTGCGGCGAATTGTTGAGCATGTTCAGCATCGCCTCGCGCGGGATGACGTAGAGCGCCGTCTCCGCATCCGCCATGGCCGTCGCGGAACGCGGCTGGCTGTCGATGATCGCGAGTTCGCCGAAAATTTCTCCCGGCGGCACGCGCGACAGCACCTGGCGCTGGCCGTCGCCCATCACGGCTGAGATTTGCACCTGTCCGCTCTTGACCACGTAGAGCGCATCTCCGGCGTCGCCTTCTTTGAAAATTTCCGTGCCGCCGGCAAAGCTCGCTTCGCGCGTGACGCTTTTCAGCGACGCGAGTTCCTCCGGCGACAATGAACGGAATACTTTGCACGACTCCAGCGGGAGCATGAATCGAGTGTAGGTGAACGCCGGTGGCGGTAAAGAGTGGAGATACAAAACGGAAATTTGCGACGTGGCGGGACGCACGGCGTCAGCCGAGCGCGTTGCCTAAGACCGTTGCTGATGGGGCGCGTCGCTCCGCGCGCGTCGCGAACAGAAAGAAGCTCGTGATGTTCGATGAGTTTCGGCTCCGCCGTCGGCGCGCCCCGTCTTTCGCGCTGCGGGTAGCGCGGAACAGCGTCCCGCATTTGGCCGTTACCCGGCGTTGGCACTTCGCGTCTGTTCTCGAGGTATTCACCAACTCAAGGAAAGGATCTTATGAAACACATCATTCAGCGCGCGGGAACCGTTCTGCTGGCGGCGGCTTTATTCTCCACGGCCCTGGCCGCGGAACAGTGGGCAGCCGGCATGAAGGAAGGCACCGCCACTTTTAAATCCATGGGACCGCTGGCCTTCGGACCTGACGGCATTCTCTTCATCGCCGATACCAGATCGGCCGCGGTCGTCGCCATCGACACGGGCGACACGAAAGCCGCCAGCGGGAACAAGGCGCTCAAAGTGGAAGGCATCAATCAGAAGATCGCCGGCCTCCTGGGCACGGCCGCCGATCAGATTCTGATCGATGACCTCGTGGTGAATCCGCTCTCGCGCAATGTCTATATCGCCGTTTCCCGAGGCCGCGGCCCGACGGCGACGCCGGTGTTGGTGCGCGTGACGACGGACGGCCAGCCGGGAGTGGTTTCGCTTGAGAAGGTGAAATTCTCGCGCGGTGAATTGCCGGACGCGCCAATCGAAGGCGTCGTGACGAACGCGAACCGTAAGAGCAACCCGCGCCAGGAAGCGATTACCGACATCGCGTTCTTTCAGGATCGCGTCCTGATTGCCGGGCTGTCGAACGAGGAGTTTGCTTCGACGCTGCGCGCGATTCCGTTTCCATTCAAGACGGTGGCGAACGGGACGACCGTGGAGATTTATCATGGCGCTCACGGACGCTTCGAAACCCGCGCGCCCGTCCGCACGTTCGTTCCTTTCAAAGTGGGCAACGAGCCGCAGCTTCTCGCGGCTTACACCTGCACGCCGCTCGTCCAGATTTCGCTCGGCGATTTGAAACCTGGCGCGAAGCTCAAAGGCAAGACGATCGCTGAATTGGGCAACCGCAATCGCCCGCTGGACATGATTGTGTATCAGAAGGACGGAAAAGATTATCTGCTCCTCGCAAACAGCAGCCGGGGCATCATGAAGATTGGCACCGACCAGATTGAGAACATGGAGAGCATCACTGCTCCGGTGAAAGGCGATGGGACCAAGGGGCTGCCCTACGAGACGATCGAAAGCTGGAAGGGCATCGATCAACTCGATCGCTATGACGACAAGAACGCGCTGGTGCTGCGGCGCGGTGACACGGGCGTATTGAATCTGGAATCCTTGCCGCTTCCGTGAGGTTCAACTGTTCGTTTGGAATGAAGCCCGCGATGCTTTTGGTCGCGGGCTTCATTGTCATGGCCGCGGCCCTCGCGCAAGCTGCGAGTCCAATCACCACGACGCCGCAGCAGGGTCTTGTCGTGCGATGGCAGGCGGATCGTGTGGACACCGACACGTTCGCCATCGAAGTCTCGGAGTTGGACGCTGCGACGGCGCGGGAGTTGAAACAGGCGAATTGGAACCCCAAGGAGTGGCAGCGCGTGCTGTCGGTTTACGCCGGGCAAGGCGATCTGTTGGCCGACGTGGGCGTGCCGCCGATGCTTGGGACTTATTCGGTCGAAGGCTCCACGTTGCGCTTTGAGCCGCGGTTCCCGTTGGAACCGGGCGTGAAGTACCGCGCGACTTTCAACCCAGGACTGTTACCCGGCGCTCGGAATCCCAGCGGCAAATTCATCGTCGAGACGTTTCAATTGCCCGCGCGCTCGGCGCCGTCAACAACGGTGGTGAGCCAGATTTATCCCAGCGCAAATCTGCTTCCCGAGAACGTCCTCAAATTCTACGTCGGGTTTTCCGCGCCGATGAGCCGCGGCCACATTTACGATCACATTCATCTTCGCAACGAAGCGGGCCAGCCGATTGAATTGCCGTTTCTGGAAATTGATGAAGAGCTTTGGAACCCGGAGATGACGCGGCTCACGCTCTTCCTCGATCCCGGTCGAATCAAACGCGGCGTGCGCCCTTTGGAGGAAGTGGGTCCCGCGCTGGAGCAGGGCAAACGCTACACGCTCGTCATCGATCGGAATTGGAAAGACGCCGCCGGTCGCGCGTTGAAGACCAGCTTCGAGAAAGCGTTTGCGGTCGGGCCGCCGGATCGCGAATCGCCGGACCCGGCGCTTTGGAAAATCAGAACGCCGAAGATTGGCACCCAGGATCCACTCGTAGTGATCTTTTCCGAACCGATGGATCATGCGCTGGCGCAAAGAGTCATTCGCGTCGTGACTCCATCCGGCGAGCTCGTCCCGGGCGGCACCGCCTTGCGGGAAGATGAACGCGGCTGGACTTTCTCGCCGGCGCGCCCGTGGCAACCGGGGCCGTATCGGATGCTAGTGCAAACGACCATTGAAGATCTCGCCGGCAATAACATCGGGAAAACTTTCGAGGTGGATGTGTTTGATGGCGTGGATCGTCAGTTCACGAACACGACAGTGAAGTTGTCTTTCGACGTGCGGTGATCGGCAGCCGGACTGGCTGTCTTGATCATTGCCTACCTGTCCGCCCCCACGCTCACTTGCGGTTCAGAAGCGTTGGGCTATCAGTAATCCGTTCAACGAAGGAGGCGAACACTATGAAACG
>DATHKK010000707.1:0-3582 GCA_035489355.1 Candidatus Limnocylindria bacterium | reverse complement strand
CGACACCACCGTGAGTCCGAACACGACCTATTACTATCGGGTGCGGGCGAACAACTCGGCGGGCGACTCCACATTCTCCAACGAAGCAAATGCCACCACGCCTGCCGCCGGGAGCACGGTGCCGGTGATCGCCTCGAGCGGTTACGACAACATTCTTAAACTCGAGATCACTGGAACATCGGGTAACTGGCGGCTTCGGGATGTTTCCACTGCCACGCTACAGCCGGGCTACGAATGGTGGTACATCGTCGGCAGCAAGATCGTTAAGACCAGTTCCAATCTCACGAACGAACCGTGGATGGGAAATCATCCGGGCCGCGTGATGAAGCTGGGTGGAAAGCTCGGCCTGGATACTTTCAATCGCTGGTCGAACGAAGGCGGCTGGTACTACGACCCGAACGCGGGCATGTTCTTCGAACATGCCGACACCGGAGGCACCACGACCTTCATGTTCAAATGAGCCACTCTCACCTTCAACTTTTCCAAAAAATGAAAACAGCATCTCAACTTACCCTGTCTGGTCTGCTGGTGGCCAACTTCGCGATGGCGCAGACGCCAGTGCAGTTCGTGAATCCCATTCCGTCGGGATTTAATCCGGCGCTCCAGGTTCCCCAGTTCGCCGACGTCAGCCCGAACAACACGCTGCCGAGCAGTCACTGCTACGTCGTGCCGGCGGCGAAGCAAGGATGGACGACGGCGCAAATCATGAGCAAGGGCGTGACGCATTGGACCCACAACAGTGTGGGAGATGAAGGCGGTGACAGCGCGTTCTTCAATAACCCGACGTATGCCAAGAAGGGTTACAACGGCGTGCCGCGCATCCGGGAAATCTTTGGACTGTCCGGTCCCCCGTGGTGGCCCAACGGTTTCTACAACGAGACACAAGCGCGTCAAAAGGGACAGCAGGCAGACATTCGTTGGCGCTTGTGGGTGGGCGAAACGATGGAGGGCGAGGATTACGTGCCGGAAGGCGAGCCAATGTGGGGCTGGTTTTACGATGAGTTGATCAATCGCTACGAGGCGCAGAAGGCGCAGGACGGTATTCCCTATTTCGTGGCGCACAACTATTTCACACGCTGGCCCGGCGCGTACAATCTTGGCCATGATACCCAGGCGAACCATGAAGCTCTCTACAACACGCCGTGGCAGAATTGGCCGTTGAGCCACTTTCATCCCGGCCAATCTCTGGCCAAACCCAATGCCATCGTAGAGGGAATTTATGTCAACGTCCCGGACCTTGCGCCGCAACAAATGCTCCAGGCGGTCATGCACATGGAACTGGCCGAAAAGATGGGGAAGGTTCCCGGTCTGTTCCTTTTCGCCGTGCATGAGTGGCACCCGGGATTCAGCAAGCGATACACTTTTCCGGAGGGAACGCTGTATCGATCCGACAAAGCGCCGCTCGATCCGAACCTCCACATCGCGCTGGCCTTTCTCGCGCATGAATACGGGAAGATTTTCATCGAATGGGGTGTGGGCGGTTACCAATCCGCCACCATGAAGCCGGTGGATTATTATCCGCAGATTCACGACGGGAAGGACTTCTGGTTTCCGACTGGGCAAAGCTCCCCGCAGAATCCGTGTCCGTTCTACGCGCAGAGCGGACCGAATCGCTACACCGGCGGCGGCGGGGATTTGACCCATTTCGGCGTGGCGTTGTGGGCCGCGACCGGCGCGCAGGTCGAGGGAGGCACGCCCTATTACGCGACGTACCGGCTGAACGGTGGAAGCTGGATTCAAAGGACGGCCAACGGCAGCGATTTGGTCGCGGCCTATTTTGAAAATCGCGGAGTGACGCGCGTGCGCATTCTAGGCAACAAGATGCTGATCTGTTATTTCAACCTGAAATACGCCGACAACCTGTCGCATACGATTGAAGTGCAAAACCCGTTGAACCCGAGCCAGACATTCACCGGAACGGTGGTGGGCAATGGCGTGCATGCGGTCGTGGTCAATCTCTGAACAACTTGTCTGCGCGCTGTGACATTTTGAACTTAATGTCGGCGCGCGCAGCGAATCTCTGCGGACAAGAACTCAGGCGAGTTTCGCACCGAAGCCACGCATCGGGCGCACGGAGCTATCGGTCAACATCGAGGCATTCAGTTGAATAGTATCGCGTTGCAAACAAAGCGGCACATCAGGTGCGAGAGCTGGATTGGCCATCAACCGGCGCGCATTCAGGGAGGAGTCGATGAGAGCGGCTGAATCGCTGCCAGCCTGGCGACCTGCTCGCCAGACCAAGTGGGCGGAATCGCTCAAGCTGCGGGGCTGAGGCGACGCCAGCGATTCAATCAATGCGCCCGCCGCAAACTGATCCTCGAACGCCCCTTCCTCGAACGTCCCGGCACACACGAGCAGCAAATTCTTCGGTCGTAGCGTGCCAAGGAGGTCGGCGAGCGTGCTCAGATTCACCAGCGCGCCGAGCAGAACCATTTCCGCGTGAGCGCAGGCGCGAAGAGCGCGGGTCCCATTGGTAGTAGTCCATGCGATGGTTTGGCCACGCACCTTGTCGGCAGTGAAGTCGCGCGGTGAGTTGCCGAAATCAAAATCCACGCTGCCCGTCAGTTCCTTGCTGATGCGCAAACCATGGCGCTCGCCGGCCAACAAGACGCTGGGCTGCTTCGCGTTGATCGCGAGGGCCTCCGTGATTTCGACCACGGGCACAATCGCTTCGGCTCCGTTGTTCAACGCGGTGAGCATCGACGAAGTCGCGCGCAGCACATCGAACACAACACAGGTGGTGTGCGCGAGGTCGCGCGCCGCGAGCGCTGGGAACTCGGCGGGCGTGAGGACGACGTCGATTTGCATCGCTGGAATTTGGAATTCAGGAACTCAGGAAGGAAGCGCAGAAGTTTGGTGAGGTCCGGATTTTCTTCGTGAGTTCCTGAGTTCCAAATCTTTCGTCCGCATGTAGTGAAACAAATATTGCTGCGCGTAGCCGGCATTGGGACCGAAGTGAGTGGCGGTGAAATGCGTCAGTCGTTTTGTGCTGACGCGGCGCTTGGGAAAGTAAAGTTCGCGCAGCGCCTTCATCACCCACACATCGACAGGAAACGCCTGTTGAAATCCGTAAGCGAAGAGCAGCACGCAGTTGGCGATTTTGTTTCCCACGCCCGGCAGTTTCACCAACTCAGCGCGCGCGTCGTCCACGTCGCGCGTGTGCAGGCTCGCCAAATTCACTTCACCCACGGCGATGAGCTTGGCGGTGCGCAACAGGTTGGGCGCGCGAAATCCCATTTTGCACCCGCGCAGATCTGCTTCCGCGCAGGCGGCGAGCCGGGCGGCGGAAGGAAAGCCAAACATCGGGGCATGGCCTGCCGGCACGACCAGCGGTTGACCGAAGCGTTCGCACAAGAGCGCGACGATCTGCTGGATCTGAACGATCTGTTTCGTGGACGAGAGGATGAACGACGCGAGGCATTCCCACGCGTCCTGGCGCAAGAGACGAAGGCCCCGGCACATGGCTACAGCGCGGCGGATCGGTTCATCGTCGGGAAACGTGAGCAGCACGGAAGGAAGATCGACGCCGATTTGCAGATAGTTCGTGAGCCAATTCCAATCGGCAACGGGTGTGGCGGTTTC
>DATHKK010000706.1:0-2673 GCA_035489355.1 Candidatus Limnocylindria bacterium | reverse complement strand
AAGATCGGCAGCCAGCGATCCGTATCCGGCGAAGCGAGGCTGGCGAGATGCGCGGAGTTCACGACGAGCACCGCGTGGAATTTGAAACCCACAGGACGCGGCTGAATGTTTCTCACGCCGGCGAGCAACAGCGCGGCAAGCACTTCCCGGTAACTGGTGCCGCGCTTAATCTTCGCGGCCACTTCCTCCAACACGCGCGACCGCGGCGCGTTTTCCAGCAAACGCACCAGAGGCTCGATGTCGGGATGAAATTGAACCGCGCCCGACGGTAATGCCGCTTCCGCCGCCGAGACGCGCGGGAGCTTCGCGAGAAATGCAAGATTACCGATGCCAGCGAGAGCCGCCGCGGTAGCCGACCGTTGAAGAAATGTGCGGCGCGCGATCTTCATCACCTGAACAATTCGCCCCGAATGATGTGGACTGATCTCATGTCATTTTTTCGCAGATTATCAGGACCAGGTACGTTTTGCTCTTATCCAGCTTCGCGACCTGCGCGTCGAAGTCCGGCGAATTCACGTGGATGTTCTTCGCGCCGGGAATGTGCCCGGCCTTGAACTCCGCCTCCGTGCGCACATCGAGAATGATCGCGCGCAGCTTGTCGAACTCCTCGGCGCCCACGCGTTTGTTGACCCCGGATTTCTTTTCCGTCGCCGTCGGCAAATCTGCGGCAAAGGCGCCGGACGGCATGGAGACACCGAGAGAGAGAACAGCGACGAGACAAAGCAGTTTGGCTTTCATGGCAGTTGGGTGGTGCGAGTGGTTGGACTTTAAGAGCGAAACCGGCATTCAGTCCATGACGGAAAGAGAGGATGATTGGTTGTGGCTGCGGATGGTTGCAAGACTCAGAGTCTCACAGGGACGATGCACGCATTTCATTGCCGCCCGCACGATCTCCCCTTGACGCTCCGACCTCCAAACGTAAGATGCCGCGCTCTGACTTCGGAAGTCGGAACCCGGACTCGTTTCTTATGCCTACAAAAGTTGCTATCAATGGATTCGGCCGCATCGGCCGTTTGGTTTTTCGTGCCTTGTGCGAACAAGGAATGATCGGTCGCGACATCGATGTGGTCGCAGTGGGCGACATCGTTCCCGCCGACAATCTCGCTTACCTCGTGAAGTACGATTCAATCCAGGGCCGCTTCAACGGCACCGTCGCTTCGAGGAAGTCCGCTCCGGACAAAACGGAAGACGACGTGCTAATCGTGAACGGGAAGGAGATCGCAGTCGTCAGCGCGAAATCCCCTGCGGACCTCCCTTGGAAAGCACTTGGCGTGGACATCGTCATCGAATGCACTGGCCTGTTCACTGAAGCCGAGAAGGCCAAAGGCCACATAACCGCTGGCGCGAAGAAAGTAATTATTTCGGCCCCGGCCAAAGGCGAAGACATCACCATCGTCATGGGCGTGAACCACGAGAAGTACGATCCCAAGGCGCATCACATTATCTCGAACGCGAGCTGCACTACGAATTGCCTCGCGCCCATGGTTCACGTGTTGCTCAAGGAGGGCTTCGGCATCGAAGAAGGTCTGATGACGACCGTGCATAGCTACACCGCGACACAGAAGACCGTGGACGGTCCGAGCAAGAAGGATTGGAAAGGCGGACGCAGCGCCGCCATCAATTTGATCCCTTCGACCACCGGCGCCGCGCGCGCCGTCGGCCTCGTCTGCCCCGAAGTGAAAGGCAAACTCACCGGCATGTCTTTCCGCGTGCCGACACCGACCGTTTCCGTCGTGGACCTCACCGTCCGCACCGTCAAGGACACAAGCTACGCGGACATTTCCGCGGCGATGAAGAAGGCCAGCGAGACTTACCTCAAGGGTTACCTCGACTACACGAACGACGAAGTGGTGAGCAGCGATTTCATCCACTGCCCCGCGTCGTCCATCTTCGACGCCGGCTCCGGCATCGAACTGAACAAACGCTTCTTCAAGCTCGTAAGCTGGTACGACAACGAATGGGGTTACAGCAACCGCGTTGGCGACTTGCTCAGCTACATGCTCCAGAAGGGCATCTAGTTCTTCGGGAAAACTTTTTCGCAACGGCGGCGTGAACAGCGCCGCCGTTTTTATTTCGGGGCTGGATTCAACAGCCGCTTCAAAAACTGCCCCGTGTGACTCTCCGCAGTCGCCGCGACTTGTTCCGGCGTGCCTTGCGCCACGATCCGTCCCCCGCCCTCGCCGCCTTCAGGACCGAGATCGATCACCCAGTCCGCGACTTTGATCACATCAAGGTTGTGCTCGATGACGATCAGCGTGTTGCCCGGCGCGCGCAGTTTGAAAATCACTTCGAGCAACTTGTCCACGTCCGCGAAGTGCAGGCCAGTGGTCGGCTCGTCGAGAATGTAGAGTGTGTGGCCGGTTTGTTTGCGGCTGAGTTCGGCGGCGAGCTTTAAGCGCTGCGCTTCACCACCGGAAAGCGTCGTTGCGGACTGACCGAGGCCGAGGTAGCCGAGGCCCACTTCCGCGAGCGTCAGGCACTGCTCGTAAATCTGCGGCACGGCGCGGAAAAAATTCACGGCTTCATCCACGGTCATGTTCAGCACGTCGGAGACGTTCATGCCCTTGTAAGCAATCTCCAGCGTCTCGCGATTGTAGCGCTTGCCCCCGCACGCTTCGCAGGTCACATAGACGGGCGGCAGGAAGTGCATTTCAATTTTCAGCAGGCCGTCGC
>DATHKK010000705.1:0-6229 GCA_035489355.1 Candidatus Limnocylindria bacterium | reverse complement strand
TACGAAAATGGTTTCGCCATTGGCGAGGCGCTTCTGATTTACGATCCGGGCACGCAGACTCAGCCGGGCACCGCGCCCATGACGCAGACCAGCGGTGGCTCCGGTACGATCAAGTTCGGCTCCATTCTGGAGTTCGACGATCTGCGCATCGGCGTGACGGACTTCGCGGTGACCTTTGGCGCGGCGGTCGATTTCGACGGCACCATCTTCGTCGCTTCCGGCGGCG
The DNA here is from genome assembly GCA_035489355.1 of Candidatus Limnocylindria bacterium. Lineage (GTDB taxonomy): Bacteria > Verrucomicrobiota > Verrucomicrobiia > Limisphaerales > SIBH01 > JANNGC01. The sequence continues at coordinate 6,003 of DATHKK010000705.1, read as the reverse complement.
CGAAGTTCATGCCCGGCAAACCGATCTCCGCCACGATCACGGATCGTCTCACGACTGAGCCGAACATTGCTCCCGGAATTCCGGACACGGAAGCCATCCGGCTCGGTTTGCAGTTCGAGAATGGCCAGGTCAAGGGTTTCATCTTTAAGGCCGACACGCTGCGCATCACGATCGGATCAGTCCTGACGCTCACGGCGCGCGACCTCGAGATCAATACCGCCGCCGCGGACAATCAGGAGATGCTCAGCGTCGGTGCTGTCGGCGCGGAGGTGAAGATTGGCTCGCTCGTGCTCGGCGGCGAGGGCCGGAACTTCGCCTTTCTCGGCGACGGCACGTTCGTCACCAAGCCCGGCTTCGGCGTGTTCCTCAGCATTGGCTCCGCGAGCGGCGACAGTTTCATGTGGCCGAGTTGGCTGCCCATTAAGATCAGCGAAGTGGGAATCAGTTGGCCGAACATTCAGGAGAATCCCGCTGACTTCGTGCTGACGCTCTCGGCGAGCGTGACTGGGCTGCAGGGCATGGCCGGCTTGGAATTCGCCGGCACCATCGAGGGCGTCAAGATCGACGTCGGCAGATTGCTCGAAGGCAAGTTCCCCATCACGGACATTGCGTCCATCGGAGTCTCGCTCAAAGGCGATCTGTTCGGCGGGCAGATCGAGGCCGCGCTGATCGGTGGCATCCTCAAACTCGATGCGAACGGCGGCATCATCGACACGTTCGACATCATGACGCCGGTCGAGGAGCGCGTGTTCTTCATCGGCGTGGAAGGCGGCTTCTCGTTCTCCGGCGTTGGCGGATTCACGATTCGCTTCGCGGTCTCTGAACTCGGACCGCTCGGCGTGTTCATCACCGGATCGATTCCCGGCGGCATTCTTCTCGAACCCAACACGGGTTTGTCGATCAACGACTTCTCCGCCGGCGTCGAGTTCTTCAAGACGCTGCCTTCCATCGATCGGCCGGAACAATTGCGCGGCCCTGAGTTCGGTTTGCCCACCGCGCAAAGTCCGGAGCAGTGGCTGGCGGGAGTGAAGCTCCAGGTCACGAAGCAATATCTCGCGATCAAAGCGAACCCGGGCATGAATGGTTTCGCGGCGGCGTTCACCGCGCCAATGCTCATCACGGGCGGCGCGAAGCTCTTCTCGATTTACACGTCGAAGGAAGTTTTCAACGGCGAGGTCATCATCCGATTCAGCACGGACGGCAAGTTCCTCGTCATCGGCAAGCTGAATTTCGCCGCCGACAACCTCAGCATCAGCGGCAAACTTTACGCCGACTTGTCGAAGATTGCTGCGGGCGAAGCCACGGTGCTTTTCCTCGCTGACATTCCGGACCAGGTGCAACTGCTTACCATCGACGGCCGATTGAAGATGGGCTTCCGCAATCCGTCTGGCGAAGAGGTTGTGTTCCAGGTGGTCGATCCGCAAACGGGCCAGCCGTACGCGCGGCTCGCGGGACCGAACGATGGCGGCGTCATCGGCGCGGGCACGCTCAATGGCCGTGGTTACATCGACGTGCTGTTGCCCGATTCGTCCGGTCAATTGATCAAGGATGGCCAGACCATTCAAGTGACGGGCGCGCTGAGTTCCGCATCGGTCCTCGATCTCGCGCCCGAGTTGCAACTCAGCTTCACGGTGAGTGATCCGGCGAACACTTTGGTCCTCGATAACAATCAGCCGCCGGTGCATCTGCAAGGGAACGTTTTCCGCTTCTGGACGCAGGGCACGGTGGCCAATGGCGAGGTGAAGGTGATCTTCCTGAAGGAGACGTGGTCGTATCAGGCGTCGAACGGCGACGAATTGTTCAACCAGATCGGCGCGTATCAGGATCAGGATGATGCCTGGCAAGGTCTCACGCCGGACACGCAGAGCATCAGCCCGGTCATCGCGCGCTACATCGACATCAAGTTTGTGGCGGCGGCAGGAGCGGAAATCACCGCCGCGCAGTTGCAGAGCATCGCGGAACTCGGCGCAGCCGCTGTGTTCAGCCTCGAGTATCGCACCGCCGAAGGCGTGCTCGGCACAGCGCCTTCACCGGGCACCGCAGTCGCGCTCGGTAATGGAACGGTGCGCTACTTCTTCACCGGTGAGTTTGCGCCCGGCATCTACACGGTCCTCTTCGTGGGCAATGGCGCGGTGAACACGTTGCTCGGCGAAGAGTTGCAGCAGCGCACCGACTCGTTCTCGGTCGTGACTCCGACGGTGAACGTGGCTGCGCCGTTCGCCGCGAATAAGCCGAATGGAACCACTGAGATCGTCGCCATCGATGTCAACGTGCTGAACGCGCAACAGCACTCCGGCCAATACTACATCGACATCATCTTCAAGCCGTCGCCAGGAATTGGTTTGGACTACGACTCGATTCTCGATAGTTCCGACTCGGAGTTCACGCTCCAGATCGACAGCGTCGCTTTCACCGTCAGCGCGACTCCGTTGCCGATTGAGATGGCTTTCAATGATGATTTCATCCTGATGGCGACGGTGCTGACGGGCGCTGAGGCGACACCTGAAAAACTCGAAGAGGCTGGAGTCACACGCTTCCGTTACTTGATCACCGGGTTGTCGAACTTCACGCCGGGCCAGGTCGTGCTCACATTCGATGCGAACACATGGACCGACAAAGCGGGCAACGGCGGGCCGGCGGGCACTTGGACGTTCGGCGTTGATGGACCGACGGCGGTCGTGGTCAGTCCGGCGGATGGCGGCAACATCGACATCGGCGAACTGAACAATCGCAATTACATCGACGTGACGTTCCCGGCTGCGCCCGCTGGATACGGGATCGATTTCAGTTCCATCACGGACCTCGCTCCTGAGTTCACTCTGAACGGCGCGGGCGTCGGCAGCATCCAGTTGGATGCGGGTCAGGTGCCCATCGTCCTCGGAGCCGGCCAGGTGCGCTACTGGGTTTCAGGCCGCTTCGCCACGGGCGACGTGACGGTGGCGTTCGCGTCGGGCAGTTGGTCGTTCACTTCCGTCGCGGCGCGCAATCCGACGGTGACGACGATCACGCTGGATGATCCGAGTTTTATCACGGTGAACTTCGACGACCTCGAAGCAGGCTTCCAAAACGATCCGTCATCGATTCTGGACCTCGCGGCGGAATTCGGCCTGAGTTACAGCGGAACCGGCGCGATTACGCTTGTGGGTAATGAAGCTCCGCTGCGCCTCGGCGACACGAACAGCTATCGCTTCCGCGTGAGCGGCGACTTCGTGTCCGACGGCACCGAGACGGTGACGCTGCTCTTCAACATCGGCGACACGTGGTCGTTCACTCAGGAAGATTACGCGCCCGGCACGGCGATGTTGACGAATCCGAGCGCGACCAATGACCGCACTTACATCGACGTTGCGATTGCGACTTCAGTGGACATCACGCCGCTGACTTCTCCGCTGACGATCACCGATGCGCTCGACGGGCCTGAAATTCAAATCACCGGCGCGGGCGGCAACGGCGTGACGGTGAGCGGCGCGCCACACGCAATTGGCGCGGGTGTGTTCCGCTATTACCTCGATGGCCAATTCGCGAAGGGCGTTGTCAACGTGGCGTTCGACGCGGCGGCGATCGTCGATTCCGCCGGCAACGAGAGCCGCGTGATGGCCAGCAGCTTCACGGTGCAAGGCGCGACCGGTTCCATTCAGGGACCGCAGGACGGCGGCAGCATTGGAATCCTTACGCAGAACAATCGCGGTTTCATCGACGTGACGTTCGGGTTCCTCGATTTGGATTTGGAATCCATCTTCGATCTTGATGCAGATGAAAATGGCCTGCCCACGCATCTGCCCGAGTTCACGTTGAGCGACCCGGCCATTCAGTTGGACGGCCGCCAATTGCCCGCGCTGATCTCGCAGACCGCGAGCACTTACACGTTCCGTTATTGGGTGAGCGGCAGCTATACGTCCGGACCGCTTACGGCGACGCTGATCCCGGGCCGGTTCACGATGAACGGCAATCTGAGCACTTCGACGGACACGCTCAACATCGCCAACCCGAACACGGTCAACCTGACTTACATCGATGTGCGGTATCGCGCCACGGACGGCTACGTGCTGGATGTGGATTCGATCACCGATGCGCCGGCGGAGTTTGAATTGTTCCAGGACGAAGCAGGAGCCGAGGCGATCACCGCCGTCACGCCCTCCACGAACTTCCATCCGGTTCGCCTGACGAACAGCGACACGTTCCGTTACTTCTTCGACGGCAGCTTCGAGGCGGGTGTGGTGTGGGTCCGCTTCGCGCAGGACAGCTTCCAATCGGTCGAAGCGGATGGCGCGGGTATTGAATCGAGCGGCGGTATCGGGAACCTGGCGAAAGTCGAAAGCTTCACCGTGGCGGAACTTACCGCCAACCTTATCAACCCGGTCGCCGATAACACTGTTGACAGCAACTTGATCAATCAGCGCGGTTACATCGATGTCAGCTTCCCGGCTCCGCCCGGGGCGGCGCAGATCGATCTCGCGACTGTGTTCGATTTCGCTCCGGAATTCACGGTGACAGTGAATTCGCCCGCGGGCGCTACGTTGGTGATCGATGGCGGCCAGCGCCCGGTGCTTATCAACGCCGCGACGAACACGTTCCGCTATTGGTACACTGGAACATTCATCAGTGGTGAAGTGGGCATCACGTTTACGACCGACACCGACGGCCTCGACAACGACACCGACGGCCAGGTCGATGAGTTGGACGAGAACAGCGTGAGCTTCCTGAAAGTTGACGGCGAGACCGTCGCGCTCGCCGCGGGTTCCACGACGCTGACCGTCGCGGCGGACGCGAACCTCAGTTACATCGATGTGCGCTTCCAGACCGCCGGCGGTGTCCCGCTGGATGAAACAACGATCCTCGACGCGGGACATGAGTTTGGCTTGAGCGGCGCGGGCCTGGGCACGGCTTCACTTTCGAATCAGGCGCCGACGCAACTCGGTTCCAGCACGGATGGGCTCGACAACGACAACGACGGCCAGGTCGATGAAGTGGACGAGAATGTTTATCGTTTCTACATTACACGCGGTTTCGCGGTGGGATCAGTTTCGATTACTTACATCGCCGGATCGTGGAATGATGGAAGCGGCAATCTCGGCACGGCGGGAACGCAGAGCTTCCAGGTCATCGAGGCAATACAGGATTCGGGATCGGGTTCCGGTGGCGAAGCCGTCGGCCGGGTTTTCTACATCGAGATTTCCGGCGGCATCAAACTTCAGGGCCTCGGCTTCACCGATGAACCGATCATCGACATTCGAGGGCGCGTGGTGCTGGAGATCGGCGACTTCCAGATTGCCGACGGTAACGGCGACGGCATTGCGGACGACCCCACGATCGTCAAGCACTTCACGCTGGAAGCTTCCGGCACGATCAAGATCATCAAGCTCGGCAACATCGGTTCTGCCGCGGCGCGTTTCGTTCTGCTGACGGGCGACACGGTTTCCGGGAACCCCGAGTTCTGGGGCGTGGCGAAGATTCAGGCGAACTTCGACTTCCTGAAGAACTACGGCATCTTCGCCGACGGCAGCGCGATGCTGCAAATCAACACGACGCCGACGATCAAGACGGAGCAGATCAGCCTGGAAGGAATTCCCGGCGACATCATTGCGCCGAACCTCACGCTCTCGCTTTCAACTTTGTCGAACTCGCCGCTGGCCTCCGTGCCGATCCCGGACGCGTGGGTGCCGGTGCTCAAGCCTTTGGTCTTCCCGGCGTTCGACGGCCTCGACAGCGACAAGACGGTCGATGGCGTGCAGCCCTTCACGTTGGAAACCATTCTCGAAGGCGCGACCGTTCAAACCATCATCACGGGCCAGAAATGGAAGATCATCACCAAGGGCGGCCCGGTGTTCTTCGTCGAGACGGCTGGAAACGGCAAAGTCGATCTGCGCGCGGAAGTTCAAACCTTCGATCTGCCGGCCCGGTCGTTCTCCATCCAGATCGTCGGCTCGCTCAAGATCAAGGCCAACGGCTCGTCCGACCCGCAGGCCGATGATTGGGTCGTATTCACGGGCGGGTTCTTCCTCC
>DATHKK010000704.1:0-6428 GCA_035489355.1 Candidatus Limnocylindria bacterium | reverse complement strand
GTTTGCGGGCGATGAGGTCGGCGATGTAGGGCAGACGCGCCTCGGCGTTCAGTTCCACCAGGTTCGCGTTCACCACGCCGGTGCGCATGAGGTGGATGCCCGTGAGCAGCACGCGATAAACGTAGAGCAAAGGCTTCACGCGTCGCGGCCGTTCCTTGTCGAAGAGCTTCCACTGGGTCTCCGCAAAGCCGAAGTAGTGATGCGAGTGGTGTTTCGTGAGGACGCCCTCTCCGCCTCGATCAGGGAGAGGGTTGGGTGAGGTGTCGCCCTGCCTCGGATTACAAATGGCTTTGAGTTCCCCGTGCTCCGGCGTGGTGTGGACGATGAGCGGCGAGTAAAGCTGCTCCAGCACGTAACCGTTCTTCTTGAGCAACAGGCCGAAGAACTTCTTCACGTCATGGCTCACGATGTCCATCTCCAGCCCGTCGATGACGCGCTCGTCCTGGACCGTCTCGTCACGCATCTCCAGCCCGACGACAGCGTCGAGCGGCAACACATGCGCCCCGCGCAAATCGTAATCCGAGTCCGGTGACGGAAAGCCGTAGAGATGCGCCCCGCTGATCGTGGCAAACAACAGCGGATACGGCTGCGCCGCCACGATGCGGTGGAGGCGTGGGTCGATGGTCATGGATCACTCCGCAACTGGACCGTCCCAATGTGATTGGTAAATGCTCTGCCGGTATTGGAAAGCTTCTCGCCCTCCTTCCATGATGTCGGTGATGTATTTCACCACCTCCGACGAATCAAGATTCCCCGCTGCTTCAAGTTCGCATCCGCGTTCCCGCACGGCACGGAGGATGATTGCCTGCTCTGCATCTCCTAGCACCGGCAGATTTGGATTGTGCGTGGCGACAATGACCTGCCGGCGAAGTTTTATACTGGCGAGAATGTTCACGATGACTTGCCGGATTAGTCGATTGTCCAAATTATCCTCTGGCTGATCGATGAGCAGCGGTGATGTCCCTGTAAGCAACAGAATTGGTAAAATCGCGCTGCATCGCTGTCCGGGTGAAAGCTCTGAAAGAGGACGCGGTTTGCTCTGGGGATCGTTTGGGCGGTCGTTCAATCGAATTTCGGGCAGGTCATCGAACACGATCTCATCAAGTTGCAAAGCAGCGTGAAGCCGGGACAAATCATTGTTTGTCGCAGCTAAGTTGAACTGCAAAAGCCCTGATCGGATTTCATCTGGCAAGTCATCCCAAACGTCTTGTAGCTCGCTTTGATCGAACTCAGGTTTGGCCCGATGACAGGCAATTGTATCTCCGACCCATTTTTCGATGTCGTCTAAACTGATCTTGCCGTCTTCGGCCTTGGCCTTGTCATTCAGCAGCAGGAAACGAAGTTCAACATTTGTGGACAAAACGATGTCTCTCAAATGTGCGGGCGTTACGCCCAGTTCGACGATGGCTTGCACGCGCGTCGCGCGGAATTTCATACTCACGCTGGGAGCGAGGTGCGCGGAAAGCCATTCCACTAATTCATCCTTATTGGCCACCGGTCGAGCGTCCGCTTCAATCTTGAGAACAGACGAATCGAGATCTCGCGCAAGCTGTTTCGTTAGCTCCTCTGCGGTTTCTTTTCGGAGATTTGTTCTGAGGACACATTTCTCCTCCAGTGTTTTGTGCAGTTGCTTTCGCGCCTCAAGCATCTCGTTCCACTGGGCACAAAAAGATTTGTAAGTCTCCAGAGCCGTGACGGCTTCATCAAAAGCTCTTTTCTTTGCCTCCCGATCCTTCCCTCCTGTCGGCAAACCTTCATTTGAAAGTTGGTCTCGGAAACCCTTATGCAGGACCGCAATTTCGAGCGCTATCGCTTGCAAGTCTTGCTCAAATTTTTGGGTCTCCGTATTCGCTGCGGCAAGAACATCTACAATCCCCTGCTGACGATTCGGAGTTGTTGCTGTATCGACGAGAGTGAAGAGGCGTTCACAGTTCGGTTTTAGATTCCCGTCGGCGTCTTTGAGGTTTTTTGCAAATTCGATGAACCACCTTTCAATCGCTTCGATCACGCTGCCAGCCTCCAGGGTGCTCACAAGCCGTTGCCAATCGGTGACCATATTGTTGGCAATCACTTCTGCCGCACTCGCGTTGTCCACCTGTTGGTACTTCTCTTTGACTTCAGGCTTATTCACTTCCAAAAACTGCCGCTTCCTACGGACAAACTCTCTCAACGGGGTTTTTTCTTTTGTAAGCTCCGCGATTTCATTTGCTAACTCGATCATGTCCTCGCGTTGAATTCCGAGTTGGGCACGAATGGATTCGATTTCTCTGTTTAAGGCCGCTACTTCGTCACCTTTGATTCGGTCGAACAAATCCAGCAGTTTGTCCGGTTGTGCCGCTTCCTCGATTTGGTGAATTCTGAACAGTGCGATCCCTGGAGGAGGCACCGAATGACTGAGCACTTCTTTCCCTTCAAAATCAGTCATCTCCGCGTTGCTATGCTTGTGGTTGGGATCAAAGTACCGACGCTGGAACAAAGTTTTCTTTTCCAAGGTTGAGAACTCGCCATCGCCTGTGGATTTCCAGCAGAGCCGTACCAGACAGCCACGAAGGGTAGCGTAAGCCCGTTTGTACCATTCGGGTTGCTCCGCATTCCGTTCCTCGCCGTGGCCGTTGAATTCTTCAGGTTGCGTTGCGAAAGCAATTGCTTCGAGCGCGGCGCTTTTGCCGGAACCACGGCCTCCGATGAGGCAATTCAGATTGCGCGAGAGCGGCAGCGCGAATGACCTGCCGCCGGCGTTTCCATCGTCAGAAATAAATGGCCAGAACGACTCCGCATCTGCCGCATCAGGCACGATTTCTACGCCGGCAATCCATTTGCTGACGTAACCCGGACTTGCGTAGCTGAATCGTGTGTCCGCGTAGCGCAACCCCTTTTCCCGAATTTCGTTGAACAAATCCTTGGCCGTCATTGAAGACGACATTCCGGAAAGCTTCAAAAATGACAATGCGTCCTCGTTCGTGAAAATCCTCTGAATTGTGTGTGCATCTGAGCATGTGATCGGAACCGATCTGCCGCTTTCATGTTTGAATCTGTGAAGTCGGCGGTAATGCTTCTCGTCCTGTTTGCTTCGCACTTGCAAGGCATCCAATCCGCAACCTCCAATCTGCCGAAGAACCTGGTCATGGATTGCCTCTCCATCGCCTCGGCGTTTTTCCAAATCGGCCAGGCGTTTTTTGAGGGCGGGTGTATCGGAATTGTCGCCCCCTACCATTTCTCCGGACGTGCGGGCAATTGCGGCGGCAAGATTATCCAGTAAAGATTTTCTGACTTCGTTTTGAATGCCCTTACTTGATCCGATGTGCGCCGCAATGCAAATCGACGGGTAGTGTACATGATGCCGTAATTTGGTTACGAAAGTCGGAAGAGAACCGACGACAAGTGGCGAACCGAATGACCAAGAAGTTTCCCCACTCGCATTCGTAATGGCGAGCCTGATGTCGGACGCAGTGGTTAATGGTGCGAAGACACACAAAAGATGCACTGCGCATCCATCTTTCTCACAGCCATCGACGGTGAACGTAACGTCAAGCTCGATTCCGGGAAGTATGACCAACCTATCTTGTTTGAGTTTTTCCCAAGCGTGCCGGGAGAGTTCAGCCGCGTAATCCGCGACGTTGTGATCTGTAATCGCGACGACAGCCCAATCTCGGCCGTCGGAAATCCCTTGCGCGTGAACAAGGTCATCCCGCCGTTTCAAAAGCAGCTCATAGAATTTTGCGACCGGGCAAGCGGTCAACACCTGTTTTTCGTATGCGGCAAGATCCGTTGGCATTGCGGGAAGTTCCGGCAGTAACATCTTTTCTGCGTCTGAGAGGTCGGCGAATCGTTGGCCAACACGCGTGTCAGCAGAACCCGGGCTGTGAACATGGAAGTCGCACAAATAAAAGTTTGAGGTTGGAGCTTTGAGAGCTTTTCCAAATTCTTGATTCGTGCGCATAGGATCAGCCTTCGTTTGTGGTGTTCAGTGATCTTTAACCATTCCGTTTCTCGCGTTCAGCAAAAACTCATTGGCCCAGGCGTAATCCGGGCGTTCGGGCAATTGGGTGGAGGCAAACGCCTCATCAAATTCTTTGTGCAGGCGCAGGCGCCAGGCGTTGACGTCCGGCCACGGGCGTTCGCCGCGTTTGATGGTGAGCAGGGCGTCACGCTCTTCGTCCAGGCGCACGCGCAGTTCGCCTTCGCGCAGGGCGCTGATGCCCGAGAGCAACAGGCGCATGAGGTGCATGGCGTGTTTCCATTTGATCTCGCCGCGGGCGCGGAGGTCCTGCTCCAGCTTCTTGAACTGGCTCATCACGTAGCCGTTGTAGGTCTGGTAAATGAGCTTGGAGAGGAAGCGCTGGCGCGCGGCCAACAGTTCCTGGGCCAGCGGCGTGGCGTGTTCCACGAGCGGGGTGTGCAGGCATTCGAGGATGTTCGGATTGGCTTTGAGGGCCATGACGAGAAATTTCTGGAGTTCCCAGTAGGCTTCCTGCTTGTCGTTGTTCTCGATCTGCTCAGGCACACCGTAGAGGGACCAGTGGAGTTCGGCGGGCGGGAGGTAAATGCCACGGCGATCCACGTCGGAGCCTTCGTCGCTCAGGCCATACGCCTGCGAGCCGACGACGCAGCGATAGATGATGAAGGGTTGCCAGTGGTTGAAGTCGGAATTGGTTTGTTCAACGCTCGCCCTCACCCCGGCCCTCTCCCCCGGGGAGAGGGAGGACGCATTGGCCGTCTCGTCGTTTCCGGGAATGCCTTTGAACTCCTTCAAGATGGAGAATTCGTTTCGGCGAAGCATCGCTTCAGCACCGTCGTTGCAGCGCACTTTGTAGGCGTGCTGCGCGTCGGCGGGTGAATCGAGAATCACGGCGACTGCGCCAGTGGGAATGAGCTGCCCACCGCCGATGCGGTTCGCGTCATTGCGCGTCACGATGCGCGTGCCAGCGGAGAGGATGAGGTGAATGGGGTGGCTCATCGGCAGGATTCAAACGCTTCGATACCACTCAAGCAAGACATGGACTGCCCACGCCTCTGCCTCCGCGTCTCGGCGGTGAAATAAATCACACCTTGGCTTCTCTTGCCTTAGAGTGGAGGCGTGTAAGTCATCCCATGCGCGTCGGCGACGGCTTTGATGGTGAGCTTGCCGTCACGGACGTTGATGCCGCCGAGCAACGCGGGTTGGAGCCGTGAAGCTTCTTCCAAACCATGATCGGCGAGGAGTTCGATGTAGCGATGCGTGACGTTGGTGAGGGCCTGGGTCGCGGTGCGCGCGTAAGCCGCTGGCATGTTCGCGACGCAGTAGTGGACGATACCTTCTTCGACGAAGGTTGGATCGTGGTGCGTGGTCGGGCGGGAGGTTTCGGCGCAACCGCCTTGATCGATCGCGATGTCCACGAGCACGCTGCCGGGTCTCATGCGCTGAAGCATCTCGCGGCGAATGAGCTTCGGCGCTTTGGCTCCTGGCACGAGCACGGCGCCGATCAGTAGATCCACGTTTGGCAGCAACTCCATCAAATGCGTTTCGTTCGAGTAGAGCGTGTGCGCGGTGTGCAGCGTGATGTCGAGGAAACGCATGCGGTCGAGATCTACTTCGAGAATGGTCACATCTGCGCCGAGACCTTGCGCCATGCGCGCGGCGTTCACGCCCGCTGCCCCGCCGCCGATGACCACGACGCGGCCTGGCAATACGCCGGGCACTCCGCCGAGCAAGGTGCCCGTGCCGCCGCAGTGCTTGGCGAGAAAATATCCGCCGACAAGCACAGACATGCGCCCGGCGATTTCGCTCATCGGTTCGAGTAGCGGCAGGCGGCGGTTCACTTCGATTGTTTCGTAGGCGAGGGCGGTCACGCCGGACTTCATCAGCGCCTCGGTCAGTTCGCGGTTGGCGGCGAGGTGAAGATACGTGAAAAGAATTTGCTCGCGTCGCAGCAAAGGATACTCGATCGGCTGCGGCTCTTTCACTTTCACGATCAATTCGGCTTCGGCGAAGACGCGCTCGTGTGAGTCCACAATATCCGCGCCCGCTTGTGCATAGTCCGCGTCCGGGAAACCCGCGCCTGCGCCGGCGTGTTTCTCGACCAGCACACGATGGCCTCGGCGGATGAGTTGATACGCGCCCGAGGGCGGCAGAGCGACTCGATACTCCTGTTGCTTAATCTCTTTTGGAACCCCGATGACCATAAGTATCAAAAGGTTTTGGATGAACTCGCTGTTGCAGTCCCTGACGCCAGCGCGGCGCGCGACTTGTCGTTGACTTGTTTTGCCGTCAGTTCAGCCAGGGATTGCATGGAGACAGTTGAGCCGGCGTCGCGTTCCGCGGCGATCATGCGTTCGAACTCAGCGCGCACCTGGCTCCGGGCTTCATCCTCGGCCGTGGCCAGTTCCTGGCCTTGTCCGGCGCGCAGCGTCCAGACCACTTCGTAAGCCGTAATGCGCTCCAGAGGGCG
>DATHKK010000703.1:0-3828 GCA_035489355.1 Candidatus Limnocylindria bacterium | reverse complement strand
GAAGTCGCGTGCCGGATTCAAACGCTGGAACATGTTAAAGATGCGTTTCTGGCCTTCCTCGGAAATGCCGATGCCGTTGTCCTCAACCCAAAGGCGAACGTTGCCGCCCCTTTCCTCTGCCCAAACCCGCACCTGTGGGCTGATGCCAGGCGCAACAAATTTCACCGCATTGGAAAGCAAGTTGGAAAGGCATTGCCCGAGAGCGGCAGCGTTGCCCATGACGAGAGGAATCGGGGATCGCACCAGAATGGTCGCGCAAGATTCAGCCAAGTTGGGATATGAGTCGATGATGTCGCGCGTGATTTTTTCCACGTCGAGAGTTTCCAAGACCATCTCCCCACGGCTGATTTTACTGTAATTCAACACGTCCGTGATCAACGCGTCGAGGCGCTCGGCGCCGGAGGCAATGCGGCGGGCGTAGGTTTTGCCCTGCATTGGCAACGCTTCGGAAAAGTCCTCTTCCAGGAACCGCGAATAGCTGTGCATCGCCCGCAGTGGCGCACGCATGTCGTGAGCAATGCTGTAAGAGAAGGCCTCCAGTTCCGCCACGGCATCCTGAAGTTGGGCGGTGCGCTCGGACACAGTCTGTTCCAGATGCTCCCTGGCCTGCGCCCTTTCCGTAATGTCGCGGCCGATCTTCGATACACCCACCACTTTGCCTTGCGCATCTTTGATAGGCGAAACAGTCAACGAAATATTAAGGAGCGTTCCATCCTTCCGGCGCCGGACAGTTTCGTAGTGCTCGATGCACCGGCCCTGGCGAATTTCCGCGAGGATGCCCGCCTCTTCATTCATCCGCTCCGGAGGCATGAGAATGGTAACGGGTTGGCCGATCACTTCGGCCGCCGTGTAACCGAACAGACGTTCCGCGCCCTTGTTCCAGCTTGTGATGACGCCATTGAGATCTTTGCTCACGATCGCGTCCTCCGAAAACTCGACGATGGCGCGCAACAGTTGGCTGGCGGTATCCTGGTTCTTCCGCTCCGTGATATCGCGGGTGAAACATTTGGTGTGAACAAAGCGGCCGTCCTCCCAATACACACTCGAATTGATGGCCACGTAACGAATCGAACCGTCCTTGCGCCTCAGCCGCGCTTCGTACTCGCGAAGCTTCTCTCCGTTCTTCAAGCGCGCCAGGATATCCGCAATCACGTCGGCATCGGCGTGAAACTCCGTGATGGAATGACCGACATACTCCTCCGCCGTGTAGCCAAGAAGATCGATCTCAGCCTGGTTTGCCCAAAGAATGGTCCCATCCGCGCTCACCTGATGAATGCCTTCGGTCGCATTTTCCAAGAAATCGCACAGCTCCCGCTCCCGCCGCGCGAGTTCCTTTTCCGCCTGTTTGCGCTCGGCAATCTCCGCTTCCAAAGCGGCGGCTTTTTGCTGCAACACGGCAATGGTCCGCAAGCGTGTGTCCTCGCTCCCGTCGCGTCGCGCATAACTTTCAGCCGGCAGCACCCGCGAATGTTCCTTGCAGATGTGGAGAAATGGTTCGCTGTTCGCCTCGCTCCCAAAAGCGTCTATTGGGTAAGCGCACAGAAGTGAAAACGAATGCGCCTTACTCAATTCGTTCCAAAGTCCTTCGAGACGAATCGCCGCGGACTCGTTTCCATCCGCCCATAGCAGGGCCACCATTTCGCCGAAAGCCCGCAATTCCCGAAAACCCTGGGACGCCTTCGCCACCACTCCGCCCACGATCTGGTTAAACCGTGCTTTGTCCGGCATCCCATCCACCATGAATTTAGAAAGAGTCTCCGCCGCGTCGAGAGGAACATACTGGCCCCGGGCCTGCACGCCGGCCACATCGATGCCGTGAGCCCGCAAGCGGTTGGCGAGCGCCTCCCGATGAGCCGGCGTGGCGATAACAATGGCGCCGGCACCGGCGCCCAGCCCCCCGCCAACAAAAGTAATCACCGCCTCCAGCAGAAATTCATCGTCCTCGTAAAATTGGACCAGATGCTCGCCGTCCTTGACGTCGCTCCAGGTTTCATCATGAAGACAATGATCGGAATTCGTCATCTCCCTTCGCATCGAACTGCGAGTGATCAGGTTGTTTGGTTGTTCACTAATCTTCATGTATAGCTCGGAGCCATCGTTGCCAGGCACGAGACTATCCTAAGACCACAGCCGCGCAATCCGGGGGGACCCTGATGTAACGCATCAGGCAAGCGGTTCAATCATTACGTCCTCGCAGTCTTAGTGTGTGGTTCAAAAGATCGTTGTTCTCGTGGTTCACTGGCACGGCTACCTCTCATGGAAAGGCAAGCACCGCAACGCTTCCCTCGGATGAACAGAAGCTGGACCCAATTCATCCATGCTTGGCGCGCAGCAACGCCGCGCTAGCCGCCAAAATGTTTTCCCATCCCGCGAATTCCCCGGCGTGCGGTCCAGAAGTTTAGGAAGAATCCGGGAATTGTGGAGTAAACCGCCATCAAGAGAACACCATGCACTTGCGACAGATCGAGAATGACGATGAGCAGGATGTCCGTCGCGACGCCGATGGGGATCAGCAGTCGGGGCGACACGACCCAGCCTTTGGTCAGGTTGAGTTGGTACATAGTTCCAAGGACTAATCCGAGGACGGTGCCGAGGATCATCAGGAACAATTCCGCCTGGAGGTGCGCGTACTTGGGACCCAGAATCCAGAGCAGCAATTCGGGAAATGCGCTGGCCAGCAACAGTAGCAGCACGGAGAAGCCGCAGGTCGCGCCGATGATTTGCCAATAGCGCCGCCAGAGAATGCGCGGTTCCTGGACGCGCGCGAAACGCGGCATCACCACGTTCATCATCACGGAGCCGAGCATCAGGCAAATCATTCCGAGGCGGCCGAGTGCGCCCACGTCGGCGACGGCGTTGGTGCTGCCGAAAATGCTGATGAGCCACACGATGAGTTGCGATTGCACGCAGTAGTAGATCGCGTTCGGTGCCTGGCTTTGGACGATGGTGAGAATCTCACGCCGGTCGCCGGCGTTTTGCGGCGCAGTCTTGTCGGCATAGCGGGAGAACCAGCGGCGCAGCAGCCACTCTTGAAAGGCAAAGCTCACGGCGGCAGCGAGCAGTGCCACGAACGCGTTGAGGAACAGCACGTAAGCGCCGAGGATTAGCGCCAGTCGGAGCGCGGCAGACCAAAGATTCAAACTTTGAACTCGGTTGACTTCCAAATGCAGCAGCGGCGCCACGATCAGCACGCCAATGGCGAGCTGAAAATATAGCGCGAGCAGAACGGCGCCGCAGAGCAGCGCCGATTGCGTGGGACTCGCGCCCGCACCGGTCAGCATCCACGCGAGAATGGGCGTGACGATGACGACGGCGATGATCGCGAAGACGTGGCGCAGGCGCATAGCGGTGTTCAGCAATTGTCCGAAGCGCGAACGATCGTTCCAGACGCGCCCGCCGATGGCGGTGAGTCCCGAACTTATGCCGTTGTCCGCCAATAGATTCATCGTCTGCTGCATGGTGTTGGCGATGGTGAACCAGGCGTATTCGGCCTTGGGCAGCACGCGCACGAGGAGGACGCCGGCAGCGAAACTCAATGCCTGGATGAGGACTTCGAGCGAGAGGAAACGCGTCAGAAGACCCGCCCAGTTCTTCAGATGCGCCGGGGAAAAACGCCCGGCCAACCCGGTGGTACTGTCCAGCGTCCCGGGCGGTTCCATCACGGGAACTGCGGGCGCGTCAGGTGGCGGGCGCTTCACGGGGGGCGAAGTGACGAGCGATTCGTAGGCGGCCAGGTGTTGCCGAGCCACAACGGGCCACGCGAGTTGCGTCACGGCGAAGTGCCGGCAGTGCGCCGCGACTTGATTGCGCCAGTTCCGGTCATTCAAA
>DATHKK010000702.1:0-3553 GCA_035489355.1 Candidatus Limnocylindria bacterium | reverse complement strand
TTTTCGGAACGCTGCACACGACAGGCGCGGCGAAGACCATCGACCGTATCGTGAACGCGTTTCCCGCGAACCAGCAAGAGACGATTCGCATTCAGCTTTCAACTGTGTTGCAGGCGGTGATTTCGCAACTGCTGCTGCCGCGCTCGGACAAACCGGGACGCGTGGCGGCTTACGAGATTATGATCAACACGCCTTCCGTGGCGGCGCTGATCCGCGACAACAAGACATACCGCATCAACTCGGACATTCAGACGGGCGCGAAGTACGGCATGGTGACGCTGGACAGTTTCCTCATGGAGAAGTATCAGGCTGGAATTATTTCGCGCGAGGAAGTGGTCAACAAATCGCAAGACCCGACCACGGTGCAGGCGAAGCTGCAGGAGTGGGAAATGGCGCAGGCGGTGGCCGCGGCTTCCGCGCAACGCAACAGTTAGCGTATGGCCGATTATATTTCGAACCCGTTGCTGTCGCTCATCAAAGAGCAGGGGCTGATTGATGATTTGCAGCTCGATGAGGTGTTGCAGGAGCAGAACCGCAGCGGGAAAAGCATCGGACAGATTCTTCACGACTTCGGCATCGTCGAACTGGAGACGCAATTACAAATCATCGCGGCGCATCTCGGGACTGAAGTCGTTGATTTGAGCGAGAGAGAAGTTCCGCCGGAAGTGCTGGCGCTCATCCCCGCATCCACCGCGCGCATGTATCAGTGCGTACCCATTGCGGATTACGGTTCCGTCCTGCAAGTGGCGCTGGGTGATCCGTTGAATCCTGCGATCATCGATGAAATTGGCTTCGTGGTGCGAAAGGAAGTCCAGCCGTTCGTCGCGGACCCGGCGCAGATCATCCGGTTGATCGACAAGCATTATCCCGAAGACGGCGCGAGCTTCGGCGATGCGCTCAAGGACCTCAATGATGAGGACATTGCGCGCGAGGCGCACGAAGCGGAAACCTCGGACACAGGACTTTCCGA
This sequence comes from Candidatus Limnocylindria bacterium, assembly GCA_035489355.1. Taxonomy (GTDB): domain Bacteria; phylum Verrucomicrobiota; class Verrucomicrobiia; order Limisphaerales; family SIBH01; genus JANNGC01. The sequence goes on along the minus strand of DATHKK010000702.1, from coordinate 2,583 downwards.
TCTCGCGAATGAAGCGCCCATCGTTCGCTTCGTAAATCTTGTGCTCTACCAGGCGGTGCAGGATCGGGCGAGCGACATTCACTTCGAGCCGTTCGAAGATGAATTCAAGATCCGCTACCGTGTGGACGGCGCGCTTTATGAGATGACGCCGCCGCCGAAGCACCTGGCGCTGCCGATGATTTCGCGCATCAAGGTCATGGCGAACCTGAATATCTCGGAGCGCCGCATTCCGCAGGACGGACGCATTAGCTTCCCCATCGCCGGCAAGCAGATCGATCTGCGTGTCTCGAGTTTGCCGACGCAGTTTGGCGAGTCAGTGGTGTTGCGCGTGCTGGATCGTTCAGCGGTGAATCTGGATATCGAGGGGTTGAATTTCCCGAAGTATCTTTTCGACTACGTCAGCGAAGCGATCCTGCAACCGAACGGAATCTTCATCGTCACTGGCCCGACGGGTTCCGGTAAAACGACGACGCTTTACTCCTGTCTGCGCAAGGTCAACACGATCGACGCGAAACTGCTCACGGCTGAAGATCCTGTCGAGTACGACATTGAAGGAATCATGCAGGTGGCGATCAACGAAGCCGTCGGGATGACCTTTGGCAAAGCGTTGCGCGCGTTCCTGCGTCAGGATCCCGACGTAATCATGGTGGGGGAAATGCGCGATCTGGAGACATCGCAGATCGCCATTCAAGCGTCGCTCACGGGCCATCTTGTGCTGAGCACGCTGCACACGAACGACGCGCCCGGCGCGGTGACGCGCCTCGTGGACATGGGCGTGGAACCGTTTCTGATTTCTTCGACGTTGATGGCCGTGCTCGCGCAGCGCCTCGTGCGCACCGTTTGCAAAAAATGCCGCACGCCGTTTGAGCCGACGGAGAGTCAGCTTTCGCTCCTCAATCTTTCTCCGCACGACATTGGCGACAAGGTTTTTTACTACGGTCGCGGGTGCAACGTTTGCAACGACACGGGCTATAAAGGCCGCCGTGGAATTTTTGAATTGCTCATCGTGAATGATCCGATTCGGAACCTGATCAACGACCGCGCGCCATCCGTGGTGCTGCGACAAAAAGCGGTGGAACTTGGAATGGTGACGTTGCGGGAAGATGGCTTGCGTGGCATCTTTGACGGCGATACAACCATTGAAGAAGTCGTAAAATACACCTGAGCTATGCCGAAATTCAGCTACGTGGCGATGGATTCCCGCGGGAAAGAAACCAAGGGAACGCTCGACGTCGCCAACCAGAACGAAGCCATCGGGCGGCTCAAGGAAATGGGTTATTTCCCCACCAAGGTTGTCCAGATGGACGCCTCCAAGGACAAGGGCGCGAAGACTAAAGCGCCGGCGGGCAAAGGCGGCAAGAAGGGTCTTAGCACCAACATCAACATCAAGATTCCCGGCCTGAGTGGGAAGGTGAAGATGAAAGTCTTGACGATCTTCACGCGCCAGCTTGCGACGCTGGTGGACGCAGGTCTGCCTTTGCTGCGCGGTCTGCGGGTGCTGGAACGGCAGGAACGCAATGTCACGCTCAAGGAAGTCATCGGGAAGATCGCGTTGTCTATCGAAGGCGGCAGCACGTTTTCCGAAGGTCTGGCGCAGCACCCTAAAGTTTTCAACAAGCTCTACGTCAACATGGTAAAGGCCGGCGAACTGGGCGGTGTGCTCGAAGTCGTGCTCGCGCGTCTGGCCGAGTTTCAGGAGAAGGCGCAAAAGATCAAAGGCAAGGTGGTCGCCGCGATGTTCTATCCCGTCGCCGTCATGATCGTGGCCGTCGCCATCCTCGGCATTCTGATGGTCTTCGTCGTTCCGAAGTTCGAAGCGATTTTCAAAGACATGCTGCCGGGTAAACCGTTGCCCGCGTTTACTGAATTGGTCCTCGGCATTAGTAATGTGATTAAGAATCACGCCATCGTCACCGTCTGCATCGGAATCGCCCTGGCGATTGCTTTCGCCTTCTGGAAGCGGACCAAGAGCGGCCGCTACATCGTGGACAAAGTGAAATTGAAGATGCCCGTACTGGGTCCCGTTTTCAGCAAGGTCGCGATTTCACGTTTTGCCCGTACGCTCGGCACGCTTGTTAGTAGCGGTGTGCCTATTCTTCAGGCCCTGACTATCGTGAAAGAAACAGCCGGTAATGTCGTAGTGGGCGAAGCTGTTACCGCCGTTCATGAGAGCGTCAAAGAAGGCGAGACCATCACTTCACCGCTCGAAGCTTCCAACGTCTTCCCACCCATGGTCATCAGCATGGTGGACGTCGGCGAGCAAACTGGCGCCTTGCCGGAAATGCTCATGAAGATCGCCGACAACTACGACGACGAGGTGGACAATGCCGTCGCGGCCATGACTTCATTGCTGGAGCCGATCATGATCGTGTTTCTGGCGGTCATTGTCGGCAGCATCGTGATTGCGATGTTCCTTCCGCTCATCGGCCTGATCGAAGGCATTGGTGGCGAGAACGAAACTTCGGCCGAGCTGAAACAGTAGTGCTGATTCAGCGTAGGGGCGCGCAGGCTATTTCAAATTTCACGGCAGCCCGCTTTTCTCTTTCAGTCAGGGCTGCGATTTGTTGTATGCTGGCGCATGGC
>DATHKK010000701.1:0-2369 GCA_035489355.1 Candidatus Limnocylindria bacterium | reverse complement strand
CGTGCCGGGCAGCACGGTGAGCGGTTCCCTTTCGCCGGCGAATGAAACGGATTTCTACCAATTCACGGCCACTGCGGGAGATCGGTTTTTCTTCGATCAAATAACGCGTGTCAGTCTGCCGAGTGCTTACTGGCGGCTCATCGATCCTTACGGCAACCAAACATTCAGCCAGGGCTTCACCGATGCCGGCACAGCCGCATTGCCCGTCACGCTGCCGCAGACCGGAACTTACACGCTGCTGGTGGAGGGCTACATCGGTGATGCCGGCAGCGGTACCTATTCGTTCAACGTTTCGGCGCAAGGCAACACGCCGCCCGTGCCGTTCACCGGCTCGCCGCTCGTCATTGGCGATATGGTCATTAGCAACCTGATGGCGAACACGACGAACTTTTACGTGTTCACGCTGGCCGTGCCGGCGCGGCTGGTGTTCGACAACCAGACCAACAGCTCGAGCTTGAATTGGACTCTCCAAGGACCAAGCGGCGTGGTCATCAATCAGCAAGGCATCGTCAATTCCGATGGCCCCAACGGCACGAGCCTGCTGGATTTGCCGGCGGGCAATTATCAACTACGCATCCGCGGCGGCGTGAACAATCCCTACCGGTTTCGTTTGCTCGATCTCGCGAGCGCCGCGGCATTCGCGCCAGGCACGCCCGTCTCCGATCAGCTTTTGCCCGCCAGCGAAACGAAACTGTTCCGGTTCAACGCCACGGCGGGCGCGCGGATGTTTTTCAACAACAGCTTCGTAAGCAACGCACCCAACGCTTACTGGAAGCTCGTGGATCCTTTTGGCGTCGTGGTCGTCACCGCCAATCTTGTCACCGATCAGGGGCCGATCACGCTGGGCGGCAGCGGGACCTACACGCTTCTCGCCGAGGGATACTATGCTGAAGCGGGCAACGGTTCGTTCAGTTTCAACGTCGTGCCGGTGTCGGACAATTCGCAGGTGCTCACGCTGGGGAACCTAATCACTGGCAGCGTCACCACGCCGGGCCAGCGGCAACTTTACAGCTTCACGCTGCCCGCGGCGACGCGGGTCCATTTCGATTCGCGCACGAACCGCAACCAGCTTCGCTGGTCGCTGGATGGGCCGACGGGCAATCTGGTGAACGCGCGCACCTTCAACAGTTCGGACGGCATCAACTTTGGAAGCCCAATGATGAGTCTTCCCGCCGGCGACTATACTCTGAGCGTTTCCGGCGCGGGCGATAACACGGGCGGCTACCAATTCCGTCTGTTCGATCTTGCGACCGCGGCGGCGCTGACTCCTGGCACACCCATCAGCAGTACGCTGAGTCCGGCCAACGAAACCGACGCTTATCAGTTTACCCTCGCCACGCCGGGGAAATTTTATTTCGACTTCCAGGCCAGCAGCGGAATGCCCAATGCCAGCGAGCGGCTCATCGATGCTTACGGCAATTTCTTCATCAACACGTCGGGGAATGGCGATGTGGGACCGTTCACGTTGCCCGCGGGCGCCTACACGTTTCTCCTCGAGGGTTATCACAGCGACGTCGGGAATGGGAGCTACACGTTCAATCTCATTCCAGTGAACGACGCGACGCAGCCGCTCGCGCTCGGCACGGTCGTGAGCGGAACCATTACTACGCCGGGCCAGTTGCAGCGCTACACGTTCACGATGGCAGGCGCGGCGCGGCTGCACTTTGATTCGCGCACGAACAACGGAAACGTCCGCTGGTCGCTCGATGGCCCGACAGGGAACTTGATCAACATCCGCTCCTTCACCGGCTCGGATGGCCTCAACTTCGGCACCCCGGTCTTTGACGTTTTGCCCGGTGATTACACTTTGACCGTGTCCGGAAGTTCGGACGCCACGGGCGGTTTTCAATTTCGCCTGTTCGATGTCGCCACGGCCACGACGATGACGCCGGGCACACCGGTGAGCGGCACGTTGAGTCCGGCGAATGAAAGCGATGCCTACCAATTTTTTCTCGCGACGCCGGGCCGTTACTTCTTCGATCCGCAAACGATCGCGGCGACGATTCCGAATTGCACCGCCCGGCTGATCGATGGCCACGGAAATTTCTTCGTCAACGGCAGCCTGAGCACCGACTTCGGTCCCTTCGATTTGCCGGCGGGAAATTATCTACTGATGCTCGAGGGCTATCACAGCGATCTCGGCACCGGCAGTTACACGTTCAATCTCGCGCCGGTTACGGACGCGACGCAGGCGCTCGTCCTGGGGAACGTGATTAACGGGAGTGTCGCCACTCCGGGTCAGGCGCAGCGCTACACGTTCTCTTTGGGCGCGGCCGCGCGGCTTCATTTTGATTCGCGCACGAACAGCAGCGTCCTGCGCTGGTCGCTCGATGGCCCGACGGGTAACCTGGTGAACAATCGCACCTTCG
>DATHKK010000700.1:0-4040 GCA_035489355.1 Candidatus Limnocylindria bacterium | reverse complement strand
TTTTATTTCCCCACGATCCTTCGCCGATCAACGAGAGGTAAAAAGCGAAGGCGGCAATGTAGAGACTGAAGAGCATTCCGTTGTCCGCGCCTTCCGTCACCGCCATGCCGGTGGCGAATCCGGCCAGCACCAGCTTCAGCCAGGGATAACCGCGCCGGCTGCTCCAGATGCCAGCCAGAGCCAGGAACGTCGCCGCCAGCGCGGAGCCGCGGGAGCCAACCCCCCAGCAGGCATTCGAGAAAAAATTACTGTTCATCTCCGCCGCAATGCCGGCCAGCAGGCAAACCATCGGGCGAAAGCCGAACACGCGAAAACAGAACGTGGCCGCCAGCCCTGCCACGAGCACGAAGGTGGGGGCGAGAAATTTCGCCGCCATCACCGGGCTGAACAGCCCCATCATAAACAAAGTAAAGGTGGGAGAACCAATGCCCAGGCTCGTGCCCAGCCAATTCGAGTCCAACCACATGCCGGTGAAACCTGCGGGCAGCGACAAATCTTTCGCGGCCAGAATGCCGAGCGGTCCATCGCTGGAGAAGTGGACGAGTTCCGGTTTGAAGCTCTGATAAAACATTACCGCAACGATGACGGTGAGGATGGCGACGATACCGATGCGGTCGCGCCAACTCATCGGCGCAAGTGGAGCTTCGTTCATGCAAGTAAGCGGTTAATTGCAGCGCAATCTGCCGGAAGCAAAACAAAAGACCAATTCAATTTGCGGTGCCAGCCGCCTTGTCGCGCCGCAAGGAGACGAGCCACACGACGAGCATCGCGATAAATCCCACGGCCGCGATCACGGGCATCGTCTGCAACAACGCTGAGGGGGTTTTTCCGACTCGCAGCAAGATCACCCAATAGGCGGCGCCGAGAATGCCATAGAAGAAACTGGTTTTGATCCAATTGCTGGCCATCGCCCACATGCCCAGCGCCTGGATTAAGCCGACGAAGATCATCGTGATCGCGAGCGGCCCGATCATCGCGCTGGTGTCCGGCATATTTTCCCCGCGGAGGAGGCGCACGCACAGGTCGCGCGCAAAGAACAAAACCGTGGCGCCGCAAACCAAGCCTCCGGCGTACAACGCGAGCAGACCCAGGGGAGTGGAAAGGCTGCGCCCGGAACGCGCGCTGGATCGCGCGGTGAAAAGCACCACGAGCAATGGCCCGACGGCGAGATGCAGGCCGCTGGCAATCTTGATGGCGCCGGTGTAGGCATCGAGCTGGTTTTCGGTGAAGTACTTCTTGGCCACCAGCAAGTCGCCTTTCGTAAAGCAGTACTGCGCCAGGACTCCAGCCGCGGCGACAGCGAAGTAGCGAAAGAATTCGCGGTCCCACGGTGAAATGCCTTCTCCCTTTTTGAACAGGTCCTTCCAATAAACAAACACGGCGAAGTTCATGAGCGTTCCGACGGCGACAGCGAGCACGCCCATCTCGGCCGTCGGATATTTGCGCGTGACGACCCAAACAAAGATCAGCTTCACCAGCACTCCAGCGAGAGCGAACAGGGCCAGGCGCTTGAACCATCCGAGCCCTTGGCAGAGAGCGGTCGCGAAGGTGCTCCATAATCCGATGAGCAACGAAAGCAGCGCCACGGTCGTGAGGCTCGCCCGGGTGAATCCGAAGTAATGGCTCAAAGGCTGGATCAGAAGGATGCCGAGAATCGACGCCGCGATGGTGAACTTTAACAGAAAGCGCCGGCAGCCCACCAGCAATCCTTGAAGCCGGGCTTCGTCTCCAGTCCCGCGGAAATGTGCGATGTGGTGGACGACAGCAACACTGGCCGCGAGCAATGACAGGCCGAGCAGTTCGGTGAACGCCTGCGTCGTATTGGTCAGCCCGAATTCGCCAGCTTCCTTGAACCGTCCGATGATGCCCTGAAAAACGAAATTCCCGCCGCCCACCACGAGGCTTAGCACCGTGAAGATGATTCCGCTGCGAAGAAATCTTTCCTTCATGTCAGTGCGGACTTTGAAATCATTGAAATTACTTCGGCGAAATCGCGCCGGGTCCACAAGGCTTTTCTCGAAAGGTCAAAACTTCGGGAGCAATAGCGAGGAAACTCAGGCCGACAGATTCGCTGGCGTTAAAACATCCTCTGGGCTCGCGGGCCTGGCTCCGTGCAATCCCACCCTGGCAAGATCGTAAACCATCTTATCCGCGGGCAAGCGTTGGAGCGCCTCTTTCAGCCCCGGTTCGTTGTTCACGACCACGATCAAATCGGAGCCTTCGAGCACCTCGGGAAGATCATCGGTAATGAAGCGTCCGATGAACGGGATCTTTTGGACGATGTATTCCTTGTTGGCGCCGGTGAGACGCGAGACATGCACGTTGCGATCGTAGATGCGCACGTTAAAGCCCTTGCCGAGCAACCGCTCGATGACATCCACAATCGGGCTTTCGCGCAGATCATCCGTGCCGGGTTTGAACGAGAGGCCGAGGAACCCGACATTTTGTTTGTTGATTCGTTGAATCTCGCGGCACACGAGATCTTTTTGATGCTGATTGCTCTTCTCGATGCTCTCCAAAAGCGGGCAACTCAAATAATGATCGTGGGCGATCGTACACAGGGCCTTGAGATCCTTGGGCAGACACGATCCGCCGTAGGCGAATCCCGGCTTGAGATAGGCTCTGGAGATATTGAGCTTTGTGTCACGGCAGAAAATGTCCATCAACGCATGAGAATCGATCTGCAATTTGTCGCAGATATTGCCCACCTCATTTGCGAACGCGATCTTGAGAGCGTGGAAGGAGTTGCACACGTACTTCACCATTTCCGCAAGGTGAGGCGCGGTCACAAGGAAAGGCGCATCGATGCCGGAATAGACCTGCTGCATCATCTCCTTCGCCCATTCCACATCCGTGCCCACCAGGGTGAATGGCGGATGGGAAAAATCCTCGATGGATGTGCCTTCACGGAGGAATTCGGGATTCGAAACCACGGCGAAGTCTTCGCCCGCCCGCTTGCCTGAGCTGACGCCCAAAATGTTTGCTATCCGTACAATTGTTCCGGGAAGCACGGTCGAGCGAATGGCGATCACGTGACGTCCCTTCTTGTTTTTGAGGGCCAGACCGATTTGCTCAGCCACATGACATACCGCACTCAGATCCAAATGCCCGGTGGTTGTGGAAGGAGTGCCAACGCAGATGAACGAGACATCTGTTGCCCGGATCGCCTCGGTCACGTCCAGGGTCGCGGAGATTTTCCCCACGCGGCGTTCCGTGGCGATCAACTCATCGATTCCAGGCTCAACGATCGTGGCTTTGCCTTGGTTAATGAATTCGACCTTCGTGGCTTGGGGATCCACGCCGACGACTTTGTGTCCCAGTTTCGCCAGACAACCGGCCCCGACACAACCCACATAACCAAGCCCAAAAATGCTGATATTCATACGTTTCAACGAGCGCGCGGTCGCGCGCACTCCAAGAAAACACAAAATCACGCTCGCCGCTTCAATTCGAGAAGACAAGGGAAACTGTCGCAAGTCGGGCCTCGAGCAAGAGCGGCCCGGTCGAGATTTTTTCTGTTGAACGGTCCAAAGCACCCGCTTACGTTTTTTTCAAATGGAGCGTCCCATTCGTTTCCCTATTGCGGCCGAGAAATGACCGTACTCCCCGTGTCAGCGAACGACGTTCAACCCATTGGCCGGCCACTTAAGATCGCCATTGCTGGCGGACTCCAGGCTGTGAACGTCCTTCTGCCCGCCTTTCATGCCGTGCCGAATTTTCAAGTCGTGGCACTCGCGGCGCGAAATCCTGACAACCTGCGGGCCGCCGCGGCGCAATTTGGTGTGCCCAAAGTGCGGGCAGGATGGGAACCACTAGCCCATGACTCTGAGATCGATGTTGTCGCTCTCGCGCTTCCCGCCGCCATCCAGGCAGTAGCGGCCCTGCGGCTCGCCGAGGTGGGGAAACATCTTTTCTGCGAGAAGCCACTGGCCGCGACCTATGCAGACGCCGAGCGAATTGTCTCAACCGTTGCGCAGATGAATCGAAAGGCGATTGTCCATTTTGGATTTCGCTTTGTCTCTGCCTTCGAAGCTTTCAGG
>DATHKK010000699.1:0-2206 GCA_035489355.1 Candidatus Limnocylindria bacterium | reverse complement strand
GATGCACGAGCACTCCGGCCTTCACGCCCAGTTCCGTGGCGATGGATTTCAAAGTTCGATCCTGCGGCTGCGGCGAAAGATTTTACGCCGGAGAACAAACTGCGCGTGCGCCGGTTGCGCGACACCTTTGCCGCTTTGAGTGAATTCACCGCCGCCGCCTTGGAGCAGACTTTGAAATCCATCGCCACGGAACTGGGCGTGAAGGCCGGAGTGCTCGTGCATCCGACGCGGCTGGCGGTCACCGGCGGCAGTGCGGGCCCGAGCCTTTATCATCTGTTGGAAATTCTGGGCCGCGAGCGAGTGTTGCAGCGGCTCGATGCCGCGCTCGCTCCATGATCTCAAACCCGCAGTTGAAATTCCTCCGCACTGCGGAATGTTGTTGCGTGAAAAAGTTCATGCGGCTGGTTCAGGGATTACTGCTGGTGATTGCCATTCTCGCCGCCGTTCTTTGGTTCACCGCAGCTGTCGCTTCGGGCATCGCGAAGGTCATAGCCATTCTTTTTCTCGCCCTGTTCATTCTTTCTCTTTTTCTCAAAGGCCGCCGCCCCGAGAAAATGTAAGGACAGGCTGCTGTTTTGGCCGTTCGTGGGCGCTGCCGATAATAATTTCCATGGCTGATTCATTGCGCCGAATCTTTCGCCTGCGACGCCCCACGCGCGGGCTGCGTGGTCTTATTTGCATGGTGATGGTTTCCGTTGTTCTCCCGGTGTTCGCCGATGACGCAGAAACCATGGGGATCACCGTCATGCGCCGCGAGCGTCCCGCCATCGTCGGCGCTGGCATTCCGGTGGCGCAGCCCGAGGGCGGCGATCCCACGTGGCAAATGACTCCTGACTTGAACCCCAATGCCTTCTTCACTTGGACTTCCGCCTTGGGCATGGCCACGAATTTCCCCAATTCCGTCGGTTCGTTTTCTCCGCACGCCCAGGGCGTGGGCGGGGTTTTCTACGGAGTGGGCGGCGTCGCGCCGGGCGTGTCGCGGGTGGACAGTTACGAAGCTTTCTTTTTCGTCACGAACAGTATTGTGCTGCGCCGGGCCATCAACGCCCAGGTCGTGAACCAGAGTTTTATTTTCCTGGAGGCCGGGGCTGACGCCATCACCACTGCCTACGATGAGTATGCGGCGCAGTACAACGTGCTGTTCGTCTCTGGCATGAACAACATTCCCGACACGCCGCCGTCGCCCGGCGATTGCTACAATGGAATTGGCGTTGGAATTATTTCCGCCAGCGGACAGACCGGCATCGGCCCGACCTCGGATGGCCGCGCCAAGCCCGATCTCGTCGCGCCGCATCCTTGCTGTTCCAGCTTCAGCACGCCTTACGTTGCCGGCGGAGCGGCGTTATTGCTCCAGGCGGCCGGGGCCAATGATGGCGGCGCGAACACCGCCTCGATCGCGACCAACTCCGCGACGATCAAGGCGCTTCTCCTGAATGGCGCGGTGAAAATGACCAATTGGACCAACGGCGTTCAGCGTCCGCTGGATGCGCGCTATGGTGCGGGTGTTTTCAACATCTACAATTCAGACCTGCAATTGCGCGGTGGCCGTCGCACCGCGAGCGCCACGAATAGTGTTGCTTTGAATGCCGCGCATCCACCGACGGGTGAGACGAACACGATTGCCTCGTTGCGCGGATGGGATTTCAGCGCGATCCAAAGTTCATTCCTCAACGACCGCGTCGCGCACTACTACTTCGATCTGCCCACGAACCACGGTCGATTCTCCGCCACAGCCACGCTGGTTTGGAAGAAGGGAACGGGCATTCTCGCCAATCTGGATCTGTTTCTCTATGACGCCGTGAGCAACATGCTCGTCACGAACTCCGTCAGCACGGTGGACAATGTGGAGCACATCTTTCTGCCGAAATTGCCGGCCGGCCGCTACGATTTGCAGGTGCTCAAGCACGGCAGCGCCCTGAGTGGAAGCGAAAGCTACGCGCTGGCCTTTGATTTTTCTTCCGACCGACTTTCGATCGCGCGCACGACGGCGAACGTGATCGTTTCATGGCCTGCCTCGCCGGCAGGCTTCACCTTGCAAGCCGCTGCCTCACTGGAGTTGCCAATCGCCTGGCAGGATGTGTCTGCCCAATCCGTGCTCAGCAACGCGATGAACACGGCTGTGTTACCGGCATCTTCATCAGCACAGTTCTTCCGCCTGTTTCGGCCGTAGCAGTTTTCACCGCGCGACGATCAGAACCCCATGCGC